>JAGODF010000030.1 GCA_017998375.1 Spirochaetota bacterium | reverse complement strand
GGTAGATGGTGCCCAGCTCCTTGTGGAAGAGGACGTTCTTCAGCGACTCGACGAAGCCCTCGAGCTTCTGCTTGCGGTCCTCGTTGAAGAAGAAGCTCCCGTCGTTGAAGCGCGCCGTGATGACGCGCTCGTTGCCCGCCTTCACGTGCGGGGTCGGCGGATTGTTCGATATCACCAGGAACCGGTTCATCAGCTTCCCGTTTTTATCATTCACCGCGAAGTACTTCTGGTGTTCCTTCATCTCGGTGACCAGGACGATGTCCGGTATTTTCAGGAACGCCGGGTCGAACTCGCAGACCACCACGTGCGGCTTCTCCACGAGGAACGTCACGATGTCGAGGAGCTCCTCGTCGTGGAGCGCGACGCCGTGTATTGATGCCGCCGCTGTATCGAGCTCCTTCCGTATGAGCTCCTTCCGTTCCTCCTGGCTCACGATCACGTTGTTGTCGCGCAGCGCCTTCTCGTACTCGGCGATCTTCTTTATCTCGATCATCCTGTTGTTCTGGATGTAGTGGCCGCGAGTCTGGTTGCCGGAGGGAATCCCCTCGATCGAGATCGGCACGACCTTGTCGTTGAACATCACAAGGAAGTAGCGGACGGGGCGGGGAAAGGTGACCTTCTTGTCGCTCCAGCGCATCCTCTTGGGAAAGGGGAGCGAGGCGACAATATGCTCCACGATGCCGGGGATGATATCGACGGTCCTGTTCGCGGGGATGACGCGCTTCGCGAAGACGTACTCGCCCTTCTCGGTCTGGCGCCTGTACACCGCGGCGAGGTCGATGTTGTTGCCGCGCGCGAAGCCCTCCAGCGCCTTCGTCGGCGTGCCCGACGCGTCGTAGGCGGCCTTGACCGCGGGGCCCTTCAGTTCCTCCTCGCCGGCCTCCTGCCCGTCCGCGACGCCCGATGCCAGGATCACGATCCTCCTTGGCGTGGCGTACACTGATGCGTCACCGAACCCGATCCGGTTCTCCTCGAGCTTCTGGCGGAACACCCGCTCCACCGCCTCTATGGCCGGGGGAAGGTACCCCGCGGGGACCTCCTCGGTGCCTATCTCGCACAGAAAATTAGCCTTTTCAGACTTCACGTATGTCCTGGTATCAGCCATCTCGATCATCCTTTCCGGTTGCGCTTCCGGTTCGCAATAATTTGACTTGTTGCGTATCTTATATAAACGGGGTCCAAGGGGCAACGCCCCTTGAAAAGCCCCCCGTAGGGGTACCCACTAGTTTCGCGACAAATCTATCGGACTCACAAATAATTTTTAACCGTCGCCGTTTTTGTCAATGTATTAATATCATACCCCCACCTGCGCCGCTGAGCCGGTTCACTTGTCGTAGTCGGTATCGTCCCAAAAGCCCTTCCGGAGGCGGATGATATTTCCTTCCCAGTCGATGAGATCACCCTGGCTCCTGAGCCGTGCGATGAGGCGGGAAAGCGTCTCGGGGACGGTGCCGATAGCGGTGGCGATGTCGCGCTTTGGGATGGAAACCTCGTACGATTCGGCCCTCCCGAAGCGCTCCAGCAGGAACTTGAAGAAGCGCTCCTCCACGTCGAAGCTGCTCAGGTAGTGGATCCGCGAGGTGAGATAAAATAGTTTTTTTAAAATTGCACGGATGAAGTCCTCCCGGAGCTTCGCGTCGTCGAAGAGGCGCATGAAGTCCTCTCGGTGCACCTCAAACACCGTGGAGCGCGCGAGTGCGACGGCGCTTGCGGGATACGCGTTGCCGCCGAATATCATCGCCTCGGCGAAGACCTCCCCGGGGTGGATGAACTTGATGATCGACTCGCGCCCGTCATGGCTGGTTTTCACCACTTTCACCGAGCCCTCCAGCAACACGTAGAAGCAGTCGCCCCTGAATCCTTCCATGAAGAGGATGTCCTTTTCCTGGAGGGAGCGCGCCTTCCCGGACTTCATAACCTCACGTATGATGCTGTCGTCGAGGTCCCGGAATATTTCAGTGCTTCGGATTACGCCTTCCCAGTCCGCCATCCGCCTCCCCCGGTGAAATCACTCCATCATTCTTCACTCACTACTTTCACTATCCACCGCAGACTGTCAATTCCATTAACAATCGGAAAAAATATCCGGTCTTGACTTTGATCAAGTGCGGCACTTGATGTATCATGTATATTACATGCATATCGAACACAGGAGACACACCATGTCACAGAACACATCGGCAAACCAGACCTTCAACGCGGAAGAAAAAGCGGCGCTCAGCGATCTCATCGCCTACCAGACCGGCTCCGTGGTAAGCAGGACGCTCGTGCAGAGGGGCGCGGGCACCGTGACGCTCTTCGCCTTCGACGGCGGCCAGGGACTCTCCGAGCACACTGCGCCGTTCGACGCGCTGGTGAACGTCATCGACGGGAAGGCGACCGTCATCATCGCAGGAAAGGAGCACCATCTTTCGGCGGGCGAGGCGATCCTGATGCCCGCCGGCAAGCCCCACGCACTGCGGTGCGAGGAGCCTTTCAAGATGCTGCTGGTGATGATCAAGGAAAAGGTTCAATAACTGAAGGGAGGTGCCATCATGAAAAAGCATATCAAAAACAACGTCCACTGGGTGGGAAAGACCGACTGGGAACTGAAGAAATTCCACGGCGACGAGTACTCCACCCACCGGGGCACCTCGTACAACAGCTACCTGGTCCGCGAGGAGAAGACCGCGCTCATCGACACCGTCTGGGCGCCATTCGCGGAGGAGTACGTGAACAACCTGGCGATGGAAATCGACCTCCGTTCGATCGACTACATCATCGCGAACCACTCGGAGATCGACCACAGCGGGGCGCTTCCCGCGCTTATGGAGCGCATACCGGAGGCGCCCATCTACTGCACCACCAACGGCGCGAAGATACTGAAAGGCCACTACCACAGGGACTGGAACTTCAAGGTCGTCCACACCGGGGACAGGCTCAGCCTCGGGAGCAGGGAGCTTGTCTTCATCGAGGCGCCCATGCTCCATTGGCCCGACAGCATGTTCACCTATCTCACCGGGGACAACATCCTCTTCAGCAACGACGCCTTCGGGCAGCACTACGCGACGGAGTCGCTCTTCAACGACCGCGTCGATCAGGCCGAGCTGATGGAAGAGTGCGTCAAGTACTACGCGAACATCCTCACGCCGTTCAGCGCGCTGGTCACGGCGAAGATAAAGGAAGTGCTGGGATTCGGCCTCCCGGTGGACATCATTGCCACGAGCCACGGCGTCGTATGGCGCGACAACCCGGCGCAGATCATCCAGCACTACCTCGCCTGGGCGGACGCATACCGCGAGAACCAGGTGACCATCGTCTATGACACAATGTGGAACGGGACACGCCGCATGGCCGAGGAGATCGCGCGCGGCATCCACGAGGCCGACGGCGACGTCGTCATCAAGCTCTTTAACGCGGCGAAGGCGGACAAGAACGACATCATCACCGAGGTCTTCCGTTCCCGGGCGATACTGGTCGGATCGCCCACCGTCAACAAGGGCGTGCTGTCATCTATCGCCGGCCTGATGGAGGAGATACGCGGGCTCGGCTTCAAGAAGAAGAAGGCCGCCGCGTTCGGGAGCTATGGCTGGAGCGGCGAGTCGGTGAAGATGCTCAACGGCCTCCTCGGGGGCGCCGGTTTCGAGCTGGTGAACGAGGGGCTCCGGGTCGCATGGAATCCCGACGACGAGGCGGGGAAATCGTGCCGGGAGTTCGGCGCCGGTATCGCCAGGGCGCTTGGCGAGTTCGGAAGAAACGAAAAACAATAAGGAGGAAATATCATGCCGATTAAAAAAGTCTGGATAGTGGAAGCGGACTGCACCGCGTGCGGAAGCTGCGCCGACGAGGCGCCAGAAGTGTTCGATGTGGACGATGTCGCGAAGGTGAAAAAAGGCATTGATTTAATTGCGCACGAGGCTGACATTAAAAACGCCGCGGAGATCTGCCCCGCGGAATGCATCAAGTACGAGTGAGGTTACCAGATGAGCGAGATTCTCGGCAGCAGGGAAAACAGGATCAGCATCCTTAAGAACCAGATACGCCGGCTCCACGGGGGCGACACAGCCGAAGAGGTGAAGAAGGAGCTTCAATCGCTCCTGGGGCAGATCCCGTACGAGGACGTGGTGCAGGCGGAGCAGCAGCTCATCGCCGAGGGGCTCCCCCAGGAGGAGGTGATCCGGCTCTGCGACGTGCACACCGCGGTGCTCAAGGGAGCCATCGAGCAGCCGGGAAAGGAGGTGCCGCCCGGCCACCCGGTCCACACCTTCCGGCAGGAGAACCTGGCGCTGGGGCTGAAGGTCGAACAGCTGGAAAACGAATACCGGAAACTGCCCGACGCGGCGAAAGACGGCGAGCTGGATGAGGCGATCCTCCGCGTCAGGGCGCTCTTCAACGAGCTCATGGACGTGGACAAGCACTACAGGCGCAAGGAGTACCTCCTGTTCCCGTTCATGGAAAAGCACGGCATCACCGCGCCGCCCAAGGTGATGTGGGCCAAGCACGACGAGGCGCGCGCCCTGCTGAAGACAGCGCTGGACGCGATGGACCCCGCGAAGGCGAAGGGCATGGCCCATCCCGACGAGATCGTGCCCCTCCTCCGGGCCGCGTCCGACGCGGTGAACGACATGATCTACAAGGAGAACCAGATCCTTTTCCCCATGGCCCAGGACCTCCTCACGGAAGAGGAGTGGGCCGATGTGCACGCCCAGAGCGTGGAGATCGGGTTCTGCCTCTACGATCCGAAGGAGGAGTGGCGGCCCGCGGGCGCAGCGCCGAAGGCCGGTGAATCAGCCTCGGGGAGGATAAACCTGCCCACGGGATCGTTCACCCTGAAGGAACTCGAAGCGGTGCTGAATACGCTCCCGGTGGACGTCACCTTCGTGGACAAGGACGACACCGTGCGCTACTTCACGCGCGGTAAGGAAAGGATCTTCGACCGGAACCGCGCCATTCTCGGCAGGAAGGTCCAGCTCTGCCACCCGCCGGCGAGCGTGGGCACCGTGGAAAAAATTCTCGACGACTTCCGCTCCGGCCGGCAGGAGAGCGCCGCGTTCTGGATCAACCTGCGCGGGCGCTTCATCCACATCGAGTATTTTGCGCTGCGCGACGCGGAGGGCGCGTACCTGGGAACGCTTGAGGTGTCGCAGGACCTCACCGCCAAGAGGAAGCTCGAGGGCGAACAGCGCCTGCTGAACTACGAAAATAGTTAAAAAAAGTTAAGGACAGCTCCTGCTCAACGGAGCCGTCCTTGACTTTTCCCCCGATGATTGTTATTTTGAAAAAGTGTTCTTTTCGGCACCATGAATAAAAAAACAATTCACTCGGGTGTAATGAGTTCATCAACGACAAATAAGGAAAGGAAAACGTTTAGAAAAATTTATATTATTCTTATATATGGCGCCGCCGCACTGATAGTGCTCGGTCTCTCCGCTGCATCGCTCGAAAGCACAAGGAACCAGACACATTCGTCCGTCAGGATCAACCTCGCGGGCCGCCAGCGCATGCTCTCTCAGAAAATCGTCAAGGAAATATTCCAGTACCGGTTGGAGGGAGGTAATCGCGCCAACATCGATTCCACAATATCAATATTTGATACAACCCTCCATGTGCTTCTTGACGGGGGGGATGCCCCCGCCGACATTGCCGGAGAGGAATTCTGGGAAGTTCCCGCCGCGGTTGCGGGCCCCACGAGGACCGCTCTCGAGGAAGTGCACCGCCTCTGGCACCCCTTCAAAAACCTCGTTAACAGATATCATTCGCTGGGCAGGGAAAGCGATCTGCGGGAGATAATCCGATCAAGTGCAGTGCTGCTGGAACGCATCGACGATTCAGTTATTGCAATACAGCGACAGGCGGGAAAGGATAATTATTCCGCACGGATCATGCTGCGGTTGCTCATCATCATCATATGCACGTTTTCAGCAGTCTACCTTTTCATAACAATCAGGCGCTTGCGAAAGGCGACCGAGACAATACAGAAACTGGAGAAATTCCTTCCGCTCTGCAGCAACTGCAAGATGATCCGCACCAGGGATGATCCATACAACCAGGATTCATGGGTGCCCTTGGAGGAGTACCTTCTCGAGAAAGACGGAACCGAGATCACCCACGGTCTCTGCCCGCAGTGCGCGCGCGAGCTCTACCCGGACCTGTACGAGAAAGTTTTACAAAAGAGAAAAGCGAAAGAAAGCGGATGATACGCGGACGTCACACGATCGCGTCGAAGAAGGAACCGGGCTGGAGTGACGATATCCTGCCCTGCAGGCGCCCTTCCTGGGTATAGCGGGTGACGGACGATGTCTCTATGAGGTCCAGCAGCTTCGCGCGCTCCTCGGGCAGCGGCTTGGAGTAGATGGCGTTGCCCTCGGTGCGCCGGGTGACGCCCTGGACGCGCTCCACCCTTCCCTCGCCGTACACCGGCCAGATATAGACCTTCTCGTCTCGGGGACGAATCCCGCTCATCGCGCCGAAGCGTATCTCGGAAATGCCCGAAGAGATATTCATATACCCATTATCGGCACAAAACGCCGAAAACTTGAATGAAGGCCCCCTCCTGATATCAACCGTGACGTAATATCCCCGCCGCGGCGGCGAAACAATTGACAGGCACACCGTCCGCCTGTTCCATGAGCACACACGGTCCTGCAGACCACCATTACCGGAGGCGTACGATGAAAACCGCACCCGCATGCGCAATGCTTCTTCTTATCGCGGTGATGGCCGCGCTTCCATCCTGCGTCACGGCCCCCCTGGAAGAACCGGCGATACAGGTTACGCCGGAGCCGTCCAGGCCATCCGGCCTGGACCATCCGAACCTGCGGCGCTTCCCGGACCACGCCATCAACCAGATTATCATCACCGCATGGGAACATTACAAGAAGGGCAATTTCGAATCGGCGGCGCTGGATTTCGAGCGCCTTCTGCGCAAGAGCTACGTGGACGACGACATCCTCTTCGGCGCGGGCATCTCGTGGCACCGCCATGCTAACCCGGCGAAGGCCCTTGCCTACTGCAGCGGTGCCATCGAGAAGAACCCGGCGCACTTCGAGGCGCTCCTGCTCCGCGCGGAAATTCAACGATCCCTCGGCAGGGACGAGAAGGCCCGGACGGACCTGGAAAAGATCGCGTCCATGGAGTTCGTGAAGGACCTGGTGTGCGGGCTCTATTTCGACGAGAACGATCTCGCCGGCAGGGCTGTGTTCGACAGCCGAAAGGCGAGGGCGAAAGCGCTTCTCGCCGGGGAATGACGTGACGAAGGAGCGTTCGCGGAAGATATTCGATCGCCTGAAAAAATACCACGGCGATCCCAGGCCCGACCTCCGGTTCCGGGGGATCTACGAGCTCTCCGTCGCGGTGGTGCTCTCCGCCCAGACCACGGATAAGCAGGTCAACTCCGTCACCCCGGCGCTCTTTAAAAAATATCCCGACTATAAAAGCCTCGCCGCCGCGAAGGTCCGCGACGTGGAGCGCATCATACGGAGCACGGGTTTCTACCACCACAAGGCGAGGAATATCATCGGCCTGGCCGCGGGGGTGATGGAAGGTTTCGGCGGGAAGCTCCCGTCAACGCGGGAGGAGCTCATGCGCCTGCCGGGCATCGGGAGAAAATCGGCCAACGTGATACTTTCCGTGGGCTTCGGAATACCGGCGCTGGCGGTGGACACGCATATCATCCGCATCGCCAACAGGATAGGCTACGCCGACACCAAAGACCCGGACAGGGTCGAGGAATCGCTCACGTCGATGATAGCCGAATCGGAGTGGACGACGGCGCACCTGGTGCTCATTCGTCACGGGAGGACCGTCTGCCCGGCGCGCGCTCCCCGCTGCGGAGAGTGCCCCGTCAGCGCCCTGTGCGATTACGCCCGTACTGCTCCCTGAACCGCCACACCGAGTCCGGGCTGTTCCTCTGCACGCCGGGTGCTCCGGCCGGATCCAGGCCGGTGATCTTCCGCAGAGCCTCGTAGGATGCGTCGGCCAGGTTGACGTCCATCCCGGTCAGGTACTCCAGCAAGAGCGGCACCGACTCCATATCGGCCGCCTCGGCCAGGACCGCGACACCGAAGAGCCTGAAATTCCTGTTCCCGTCCCGCATTCTGGCGACCAGGTCGTCCCTGTTGCCCTTCAGTTCCCGCGCGGTCAGGGCGATATAATTCGCCGCCCCTTCGAGCCTCTCTCCATGTACGGGCGACTTCCTCATCGCGAATTCGGCGAGCTTTGCGTAGGGTACGTGGACGTTGTTCCCGGCGATCCTCCCCGCGATGTAATCGGCGTTTGATATGGTACCCGAAAAGAGAAGGCTCTCCCATTCGGCGGGGCTGAATTCCAGCTCCCTGCCCATGGACGACGACACCCACTCCATTTCCCGGTACAGCGCCATGTCCTTCTTCTGGATCACGTTGCGGCGAAGCTCCGCTGCAGGAAAGGAAAAGCCGAACCGCATGAGGACGATGCCGGACTCGTTCTGCTGGTAGGTGAGCGGCGCGGAATAGTAGTACGTCAGGAGATATCCCCCCACGACCAGGAACATCAGCGCCACGGACACGAAGAGCGAATAGAACAGCGACCGCAGTTTCTGCCGCTCGCCGAGGAACGCGTAAAACAGGAAGAAGAAGAGCGCCAGGAATTTCGAGAACTTGATGATGATGACGGCGGGCCCCGCCCCGGCGGCGGAAAACAGGTACTTGTCGATGAAGAAGTACGCCACGGCCACCGCCATGAACACGGCGATCTTCACGCCCGGCCCTCGCTTCGTCTTGAGGATGATGAACAGGAAGAGCGAGTAGATCACCAGGTTGGAGTAGCGCCCGTTCAGCAGGCTCAGGAGCGGGTTCCACGGCCAGTTCGGCAGGCGCGCGTAATCGATGAATGTGAAAAGTATTGTCACGCCGTAAATCACGGCGAGCGGTACCAGTCCCATCTCCGCCAGGAGGAGAAGGTCCCCCTTGCGGCCGAAGCGATTGCGGTACAGGTCCTTCACGCGGTCGATCTCGATGGTGGTGTAGTTGTAGATGAGGTAGAACGAGAATACGAAGAGGTAGACGCGGACGATGATCGATATCCCGTACCAGCGGAAATTCAGGTTGAAGGCGAGATTGAACGCCAGGAGGAAGAGCAGCACGAACACGAAGGTGGACATGCGCCGGTACTGGATGCTCAAAAGCGACATGGCGTTACCTCATCCTTTCAGGAGTGCGACGCGGGGCAGCCCCGCGTAGTCCCGCGCCACTGTGGCATCATATCCACCGTTCCCGGCGAATGTCAAGACATCTCCCTTCATGTCGGCGCCGATCTCTATCAGCATCAAGCCGCCTTTCTCCAGGAAGGGACGGCCCCCGGCAATGATACGGCGGACTATCTCCCTCCCGGACTCGCCGCAGAAAAGCGCAGTATCCGGCTCGAAGCCCAGCTCCCTCGGAAGCGAAGCGCGCAGTGACGGATCGATATAGGGCGGATTGGAGAGGATGATATCGAACTTCCTCCCCGCGAACGGCGAGAACAGGTCGCCGTGGAAGAACTCCACCCGCCCCTCGCCGAGAATTTCCTCCGAGTTCCGCCGCGCCACCTCGAGCGCACCCTCCGAGATGTCCGACGCCGCGACCGCGCAATCGGGCCTGTTCTTCTTCACCGCCACCGCGATGGCGCCGGAGCCGGTACCCACGTCCAGGACCCGGGCCCCCTGCCGCGCGTGGTAGAGCGCCAGGTCCACGAGGAGCTCCGTTTCCGGGCGCGGAACCAGCACGCGCCTGTCGACGCGGAACGGCAGGGAATAGAACTCCTTGAAGCCGGTGATGAAGGCGACGGGCTCCCCGGCGGAGCGGCGCGCGAGGGCCTCTTCGAGGCGATGCCGCTCGTCCGGAGTGATGTCGCGGTTCCCTTCCATGATGAGGCCCTTGCGGTCGGTGTCGAGCGCATGCGCCGCCAGCACCTCGGCGTCGAGCCTGGGAGTGTCCGAGCCGCGCCCGGCGAGTTCATCGGAGAGATATCTGACGGATTCGGAAACCGTCATGTCACCGGGAGGACCTGAGGAGCTGTTCCACCTCGTGCTGCCTGAGGGGCTCCACCACGGGTTCCAGCTCGCCGTTGAGGAACGAGTCCAGGTTGTAGAGGGTGAGGCCTATGCGGTGGTCGGTCACCCGGGACTGGGGAAAGTTGTAGGTGCGGATGCGCTCGCTCCGGTCGCCGGAACCGACCTGGGATTTGCGGATGGCCGATTCCTTTTCGCGATGCTCGCCCTCGATCTTCTCGAAGAGGCGGGCGCGCAGGACGCGCATCGCCTTGACCTTGTTCTTCAGCTGTGACTTCTCGTCCTGGCAGGTGACCACCAGTCCCGTGGGGATGTGGGTGATACGCACCGCCGAGTCCGTGGTGTTCACCGACTGGCCGCCGTGCCCCGACGCGCGATAGACGTCGACGCGTATCTCGTCCGCCGCTATCTGTATATCGCTTTCCTCCGCCTCGGGAAGCACCGCCACGGTGACCGCCGAGGTGTGGATGCGGCCGCCGGATTCCGTGGTGGGGATCCTCTGCACCCGGTGGACGCCGGATTCGAACTTCAGATTGTCGTACGCGTCTGCGCCGCTGATGGAGCAGACTATCTCCTTGTAGCCGCCTATCTCCGTCGCGTTGGAGTCCATGAGCTCCATCCGCAAGCCCTTCGTATCGCAGTACCTGCTGTACATCCGGAACAGGTCCGCGGCGAAAAGGGCCGCCTCCTCGCCGCCGGTGCCGGCGCGGATCTCCATGATTACGTCCTTGCCGGAGTTCGGATCTTTCGGGAGGAGCATCACCTTTAGCTGCTCGTCGAGAACAGCGATCTTCTCCTCGAGGCTGGCGATCTCCGTTGAGAGCATCTCCTTCATATCGGGATCGCTTTCCGTCTTCACGATTTCCAGCGCGCCCTCGAGCTCTCCGGCGAGCTTCTTCCTTTCGCGGTACTTGCCGACGAGGGGCGTGAGCTGCGAGTGCTCGCGCGTGAGGTCCCTGAACCTTTTCTGGTCCGACGCGGCGTCGGGGCGGCTTAGTTCAATTTCGAGCTCCTGGTGCCTGCGCGTCAATTCTTCGAGTTTATCAAACATGACAGCTATCCGGTGCGAATGAAGAGGATGTGAGAACCGCGGTGTCGCGTGGCGGCTGCGGCGGATACGGCCCTTCGAGGCGTGAAAACCGCAAAAAAAGGCGGCAACGGACCGCCGGATTCTGTGCGCTCCCGGGAGGACTCGAACCTCCGGCACATGGTTTAGGAAACCACTGCTCTATCCACCTGAGCTACGGGAGCGGGATATCAGCTGTTGCTTTTTCTTCGGGAATTTACGACCCGCTGGAAGTCCCTGATGTTCTTGACGTGAATCCTGTCGTTGAACAGTTCAATCTTGCCGAGCTGGTTGAAATGTGTCAATATTTTTTGCACGTCGTTTATCTGCATCCCGGCCCAGTTGGCGACTTCCTGAATGTTGCAGCGGAGGACAATGGGGCCCTGCAGGTCGGCATGGGGGTCCTCCTCTGCGAGCATGTTCAGCACGTCCATCACCTTCAGCTGGGGCTCTTCCAGGAGGAGGATCATCAGGCGGCGCTTCGCGTCGTAGATCCGCTTGGAAAAGATGACCAGGAGCTTGTACGCCATCTGGGGGTTCCCCTGGATGAGGGCGTCGAAGTTGTCCCGGTGGAACCTCAGGAGGCGCGAGTTTTCCACGGCAATCGCGGAGGCGGAACGGGGCTCTTCCTCGAGGATCGCCATCTCGCCGAACACGTCCCCGGGTTTAAGGACATCCAGGGTCTTCTCGGTGTTGTTGACGATCTTCACGATTTTCACGCGCCCCGACTGTATGAAATAAAACTCGTTGCCGGGCTCGAACTCGCAGAAAATCAGCTGGTTCGGCGCGTACTCAACGATGAACTTGTCGAAAACAGGGCTGTCGAGCTGTATCACTACCGTTTCCCCTGGCTGTTCTGGATTTTATTGAGCCTGTTCTGCGCGTCCTTGTTGGTCTGGTCCCGGGGCTCCATGGCGGCCACCTTGCTGTAGTAGGTCATCGCCTTCTCGTAATTCTTGATATCCTCGAATACCATGCCGATGTAGAGCAGGGCGCTCTTGATCATGTCAGAGTTCGGGAACTTCTTTATCATGGCCGAGAGCGTACCCAGGGCCTCCCTGTGCATGCCCTGCTTGTACTGGCACCTTCCCATCTCGAAATGGGCCTTCTCGTAGGTTTTGCGTTCCGCCTCGTTCTGGAGGGACTTCATGTTGATGATCCTGTCGTACAGCTTCGAGGCCTCGTCGTACTGGCCTGCGGAGAAAAGCCGCATGGCCTCGTAGAACATCTCGTTGATGTCCTTGGGCGCCGATGCTGCGCCTCCACCGCCGGCCTGGGGCTCGTCGAAGGAAAAATCGTCCAGGAGATCGTCGGAACCGCTGTCGGCCTTGTTATCGGAAAGGAAATCGTCCATCTCGCCCGCAAGCGGCGAGCGCGCCGCAGGTGCGGATTGTTCAGCCGCCGCTGCCGGCGCCGGCTCGGGCTGCTCGTCTATGCTGAAATCGGTGAAGTCTTCGCTCGACTCCACCGCGCTCCTGGCGGGCGCCGCATCGAATGTGGGCGTGAAATCGTCGCCTCCTCCCATGTTACCGGACTTGATCCTGTTGATCCTGTCCTTCGCCGTGGAGGCGTACTTGGAGTCGGGATAGTATTCCAGGTACTTCTTGTACGCGTGCAGCGCCTGGTCGACCTTCTCGACCTTGTAGTAGTACTCTCCCAGCTTGAAAAGCTCCACCTCGGGGTTGATGGATTCGCCCTCGCCGAGGACCTCGCGCACGGTCTTCCCGATGCGCCGGAGCTGGTTGCTGAAGACGCGGAGCATCTTCTTCACCACGTTGAGGTTCTGCAGTATCATCCTCTCGAAGTCGGCGAGGGTCAGCACCAGCACCAGGGTGTCACCGACGGTCTGGGCAGTCTCGTCGCGGGGATAGCGTCCCAGGGCCGACTTCACGCCGAAGAACTCCCCTGGTTTCACGTTCACCTTCTCCTCGATCCAGGTCTTGTCCTCCACCTTTTTCGTCGTGAGGATGACCCTCCCCCCCTTGAGGATGTAGATATTCTCGCTCTTGTCGCCTTCCATGTAGACGATGGAGCCGCTCTTGTATGATCTCGTGATTATCGCCATGTACGCTCCTGTGCGCGAAACCCCTGTATGACTGTATCACACCTGGAAATCGACGGGCATGAACGGGAACTCCTTCTTGAATCCCACTGCCCTGCTTATCCGCTTCAGCAGGCCGATAAGGTCTCCCGTCACAAGTTTATCGACGCCGTCCATCCTGATTTTCTGGTACTTCGACTTCTGTGCGACGAACAGCTCCTCGAATTCCGTGTCGCCGTACATCGGCATGCCGCCAATCACCACGAGCTTGACGTCCGCCAGCTCCGCGTTGACGACGGACGAGTATGGATTTGCGCTCTTGCTGTTGAACACGGTGAAGTCGGCGATGAATCCCTGCTTGATGCGTCCCTGCCTGTGCATGCGCAACGCCTTCGCAGGGTTGGAAGTCACCATCCTCACGATCTGATCGTCGGGAAGCTCTGTCTTGTAGGTCCTCTTGTAATACGACTTGTCGAACTTCATCTCGAACAGCAGGTTCAGCCCTCCCGACATGGGCGAGTCCGTGCCTATGCAGACGTTCACGCCCTTGTCGAGCATGTACTTCACGTTGGCCGTCCTGTTGTACATGAACATGTTCGAGTCCCCGCACCATACCACCGACGCATTCTTCTTCTTGACGAGGTCTATGTCGGATTCGGAAAAGGAGAGGCTGTGCACCAGTACGGAATGTTCGCCCAGGGCGCCTTTTTTATCGAGCACCACAAGGTCCCGCACCGTCTCGGCGTCGAATCCCTCGGAGATATGCGTGATAAAGGGAACGTCGTTCTTGATAGCCTTTTTGTATTCATCCTCGACGCTGCCGCCCCAGTTGAGCGCGAACGACGCTATCGAATGCACCATCGCGTAGTCCCGGACGGTGCGCACCGGGATGATGTCGAGAAACGGCGCGCTCACGACATGCGGGATGTGATCCGCCACCGTGGTGACACCGGATACCAAGTTCCTGTACGAGCCGAGAAGATAGAGGTCGCGGTTTTCAATCTGCTGCCGCTCCTGGTAGACCGGCGCGCTTTTCAGATCGTTGTCCCAGGGAAGCCAGTTCTCGTAGGGGCCGTTTCCAACTTTCGGATAATAGGTTCCCAGGAGATGGTCGTGCGCGTTGATGAGGCCGGGAACGAGTACCGCGTTCCTGGTTTCGATGTTGACAGGGTTCTTGATGCCGCCAGCGCCGACTTTTTCGATCTTGTCTCCGCCGACGCTCAACGAAGCGTTCTTGAGTATGTCATCAGGAGTGAGTATATCCACTCCGGAAATTCCCCATTTCTTCATTAGACCATCCCAATCAGCAGTGTAGTGCCGGGACCGCTATCCGCTCAGCACACGATTGAATCAGACATAATACAAGTAGTCATACGGCTTATGAACTATAGTAAACCGCAAACTTCGAGTCAAGCACATTTACCGGAAGCCCATCATGGGTCGCGAACGCTTCTCATGAACACGAAACCCGTCCTTACATAAGTTTCGGTAATTAAAAAACAAATTTTCAGCATTAAATTTGCGCGGGTAATCCGCGCGGCGCGGACCGTTTCACCGCTGAAAGGACCGCGCTGAAAAAATAATACTTTACTCTTAAGGGGAAGGTGTGCTACACATTATCTGACATGGCGGACCATGCATCGCCCCTGATTCCACGATGAAAAAATCATCCCTCATCACGCTTCACCTGCTGCTGCTCCCGGAACTTCTCCTGGCGGTCATCCTTGTGGGCCTCATCCTCGCCAGGAACCTCATCGGCCAGCGGACCCTCGTCCTGGCGGCCGCGGCCATCAGCGTGTACGTGATCATCAAGGTGGTGCTGACCGTTCTCTTCCACTCCAGGGTCTACACGAAAATCAACAGGATCATGTCCCTCATCAACGATTTCAAGAAGGGGAAATTTCCCGCCCAGGCCGGCAACGACGCCGCCGGCGACGACCCCTTCGCGGCGATCATCCGCGAGCTTTCCGTCATGGGAAAGCACATGGAGAACCTCGTCAGTACGCAGAAGACGGAAATTCAGAACCTCCGCGAGCTGTACAACAACATCGTCCTGTCCATCAGCTCCTATTTTGTCGTCCTGAACGAAAAGGAAGAGATCATCTTCGCGAACGAGAGCTTCTGCAAAAAGTTCCAGTTCGAGCTCGAGGACATATCGGGCATGAAAATAGACAGCATTTTCATTTTCCTCACGACCACCATCCGGGAGAGCATGAAGAAGGTCCTGGAACAGGGCGAGCCCGTGGTGCTGGAGAAAACCCACCTGGTGTCCACGAACAGGATCTCCATCATCGCCGACATAAAGCTTTCCACCATGACCGTAAAGGGGCGGACGCAGATAATTTTCGTCATCGACGACGTGACCGCGATCTGCAAGAAGGACTTCCAGATCAACCTGATAAGCCAGGTCTCCGAGTCGATACAGCGCGACGACGAGATAGACAGCGTGCTCCACGCGATCCTGATAGGCGTCACGTCCGGGTCCGGCCTGGGCTTCAACCGGGCGATACTCCTCCTGGCCGACCCGCGCGAGAAGGCGCTCAAGGGGAAGATGGCCGTGGGCCCCGACACCATGGAGGAGGCCATCCAGATATGGAGCTCCGTGTCCGAGTGCGGAGTGGACATCTACAGCCAGCTGAAGTCGTACAACGACACGGACCCCAAGGGGCGCGGACTCCTGGAAAAAGTTCTCACCACGTCGTTCAGCATGAAGGACGAAAACAACATCTTCGTCAGGGCGTGCCTGGGTCAGGAGCACATCCACGTCTTCGACGCGGACCACGACGAGCGCGTCAGCGACGAGGTCCGCCGCTTCATGGAGGTCCGGGAGTTCGCGGTGACGCCGCTGGTGTCGGTGAACAAGTCCCTGGGCGTCATCATCGCCGACAACAAGTTCAACCAGTCCCCCATAGGTTTCGACAACATAGAACTCCTGTCGATATTCGCGTTCCAGGCGGCGCTCCTCATTGAAAGCTACAACAACCTGCACCTGATCAAGAAGGAAATGGAGAAGATCCGGGACCGCCAGGAGGCCATGGTGGAGTCGGAGAAGCTCGCCGCCGTGGGCCGCATCGCCTCCCACATCGCCCACGAGATACGGAATCCCCTGGTCACCATGGGCGGCTACGCCCGGCGCATCCTCCAGCTATCGAAGGACCTGCCCAAGGGCGGTGAGAACATCGGCAGGGCGGCCTCCGTGGTGCTCAAGGAATCGGAGCGCCTGGAAAAGACGCTCTCGAACGTCATGGATTTCTCCAAGTCGACGACCTTCATCATGGAGTTCAACAACATCAACGAGGTGATCACCGACACCTTCGAGCTTTTGAAGAACCTTTTCCAGGAAAAGCACATAAAGGTGAACCTGAACCTCAACCGCGACATTCCCCTGGTGAAGTCAGACTTCAACCAGATGAAGCAGGTGATACTCAATCTTTTTCAGAACGCCATCGACGCGACGCCGCCGGACGGGTCCGTCACGGTGGAAACGCGCTCCGGGAACGGCACTATCGTCATATCCGTGAAGGACACGGGATCGGGGATAGGCGACGAGGATCTTTCCAGGATTTTCGAGCCTTTCTTCACCACCAAGGTGACCGGCGTGGGGCTGGGGCTTTCAATTATCAAGAAAATCATCAACGATCACAACGGCGAAATCGCGGTTTCGTCAAGTAGGGACGGCGGTTCCGAGTTCATTATCACCCTCCCGGTGCCGAAGTGAGCTGGATGCTTTAAAAAAAGCTTGAAATGTGTCAAAAACAGGATTACAGTTAGTATGGCATCAGGATGATGCGGCGGGGTTGTTGCACGATATTTCTCCGAGGAGCGAGTCATGAGCAGGATACTGATTGTTGAGGACGAGCAGCACCAGAGAGAACTCTATACCATGGAGCTCCAGGAAGAGGGCTACCAGGTGGACCAGGCCTCCAACGGCAAGGAAGCGGTGGAGATGGTCAAGGCCAACAAGTACGACCTGGTGGTGCTCGACATCCGCATGCCCGAGATGGACGGCATCGAGGCGCTGGGCAAGATCCTTTCCCGGGACAAGAAGATACCCATCATCATCTACACCGCCTACTCCAACTACAAGAGCAACTTCATGACCTGGACGGCGGACGCCTACATCACGAAGTCCTCCAACCTGCAGGAGCTGAAAGACAAGATCGCGGAGATCCTCGCGGCGCGCTCCAAGTGATGGACGATTATCTCAGGAAAACGCTGGCATTCATCCTGGCAGGCGGGCAGGGCGAACGGCTTTACCCGCTCACGCGTGACCGCTCCAAGCCCGCCGTGCCCTTCGGCGGCATCTATCGCATCGTCGACTTCCCGCTGAGCAACTGCCTCAACTCGGCCCTGCAGAAAGTCATCGTCCTGACGCAGTACAAGTCGCTCTCGCTCGACCGGCACGTCAAGACCGCGTGGAACATGTTCCAGCGCGACCTGGGAGGCTTCATCGACGTGGTGCCTCCCCAGCAGCGCATCACCGCGGACTGGTACCGCGGCACCGCCGACGCCATCTTCCAGAACATCTACATCATCGAGATGGAGAAACCTGAATATGTTCTCATCCTTTCCGGCGACCATGTCTACAAGATGGACTACCGGAAGATGCTGCGCCATCACATAGAGACGGACGCCGACCTCACCATCGCGGCCATCGAGACGCCCGTTGGGGAGGCGTCCCGTTTCGGCGTCCTGGAGGTGGACCGTTCCAACCGGGTGGTGGGTTTCGAGGAGAAGCCGAAAAACCCGAAGACCATCCCGGGGAAGGAGGGCTCCTCGTTCATCTCCATGGGCATCTACGCCTTCAAGACGGGCAAACTGGTGAAGTACCTGTCCGACGACCACAAGCTGGAAGGCTCCAACGATTTCGGCAAGGACATCATCCCCCGCATCTATCCCACGGACCGCGTCTTCACCTACGATTACGTGGCCGCGGAGGGGGAACGCGCCTACTGGAAGGACATAGGGACGATACAGTCGTTCTTCGAGTCGAACATGGACCTGGCGTCGGTGACACCGCAGCTCAACCTCTACGACCGGGGCTGGCTCATCCGCACCTTCATGGAGCAGTGGCCTCCCGGCAAGATGATCCTCGACGAGGGGGAGCGTCGCGGCGTCGCGCTCAACTCCATCATCTCCAACGGCGCCATCGTGAGCGGCGGGCGCGTGAGCGGTTCCATCATATCGCCCGGCGTGAAGGTGAACAGCTACGCCGACATCCAGAACTCGATCATCTTCCACCGGGTGAACGTCGGAAGGCGCACCCGGATAAAGAACGCCATCATCGACAAGTACGTGAACATCCCCGAGGGTGAGGAGATAGGCTACGACCTGGAAAAGGACTCGAGCCGGTTTACCGTCACCGAGGAGGGGATCGTCGTGGTGCCGAAGGGATTCCAGTTTGAATGAAGCTCATAGTCCTCTCCGACCTGCGCGGCGCCCATGCCGCGATGTACATCCTCCTCAAGGAAACTGTCGCCGACGCCTACCTGGTCTGCGGCGACCTCATTGACGGGCCCTTTTATTCCGCCGAATCCAACGCCGGCTACGGCACCCGGCAGTCCCATGAAGACGATCCCGGTCTCACCGAAAGGGCGCGCCGCTCCGCCGTTCAGAAATACCGGGTCCTGGAAAACATCTTCTCCACCAAGCCGTACGCAGCCATCCTCGCGGTTCCCGGCCCAGGCGACACGGATATCCGCGGCTCGGCGGTCGCCGCGCGCTGCCTCTCCGGTGGGACGCGCCCGGCGGCTTCCCTTGTCGTCGCGGGAATCGCTGGCGACGGGGCCTCCTCCATCGACGATATCGCCCCGCGCGGGCCGCACGCGCTCGCCGTGCACGAGACCCGGGAACCGGAGGCGCGGGCGCTCTCTGTTCCGCTGCTCATCATTTACGGCGGGAGCGCGCTGCCGTCGTGCATCGGGCGGGAAGGGGGCACGGTGGTCCTGCGTCCCGCCGCCTTCAGCCCCGTCCTTCGGGGAGAGGAGATGCTGTACGACGGCGGCCTCTTCTACGAATGCTCCTTCCGTGACGGCGCGGTATCCCGCATCATATTGAAAAAGCTGGTGGGCGAGCGCGTCATCGACATCGCCGAATACGCCGTCCACGCCGGAGGATCCGTCGAACAGCGTGTCATCGACGCGGAGCGCTTTCTGGCGATGAAAGAGGCCCGCGCGGTGGACCTCCCCATGGACGACGCCTCCCGCGCTCCGGAGATCCGCCTCTTCCGCGACATCCGGAACTTCCTGCGCATCCATCAGACGCAGGAAACGGAGAAGCGCGTGGAGCTCCTGGAGCGCGCCATCGAGTCGCTGGGCGATGACCGCGGGCGCGTGGCCCTGGACCTGGTCGGCTCCGCGAACGTGGGCCTTTCCGGGAAAAGCTCCGACGTGGACATGGTGCTCTACCTCCGTGCGGGCTGCGAGACGGACGAAGATCTCTTCCGGAAGAAGTTCGACGCGGCGGAGGAGGGCCTGCGCGCCGCGCTGGGGGAAGGCTTCGAGTTCGAGGTGATCGACCGCATCGACCTGGACCGGGTGGAGAAGTCCCTCCGCGAAAAGGACCCGGACTGCGACGCGGCGCAGCTCTTCGTGACGTACCGGTCCGCCTGCCGTCCTGTCAACTACCGGGCGCTCTCGCCGCTGGAGGACCTCCTGAACCTCGACCTCCCGTACCGCAGGGAACTCGAGGAGCGCATGCGCTCCTACCTGCGCATGTTCGCGCGGACCTCCGACAACAGCAAATCGTTCGAGAAGTACCTGAACCGGCTGAGGACCTCGGGGATAGCGATACCGGACTACCTGGAAAAGAAAATCAACCTCATGCTGCAGAAGAAGCGCGGCTAGCTACCCGCGCGCCTGTACATCACCGCCATCTCCCTGAGCTTCTGCGCCATCTCCGGCGTGATGCCGCCGGAGGTGAGCTTCCAGCGCCAGTTGTTTCCCATTGTGCCGGGCGTGTTCATGCGGAACTCGTGCCCATAGCCGGGCAGGTCCTGCGCCGGTATCATCGCCAGGCGCGCCGTGGTCATGTAGGCCGTTCGGATCAGCTGCCAGTGAAAATCGTTAAACCTCACGGAGCCGATGTAGTCCAGGATGTACTTTCTCCTGCCGGCGTCGGTCTCCGTCCCGTAGAACCAGCCGTTGGTGGTGTTGTTGTCGTGCGTACCGGTGTAGACGACGCAGTTGGTGTCCTCGATGTTGTGGGGGAGATACTCGTTCCGGTTGTTGTTGTCGAAGGCGAACTTTATGATCTTCATCCCCGTCATGGCGATGG
>JAGODF010000338.1 GCA_017998375.1 Spirochaetota bacterium | reverse complement strand
GGGGGAGTACCTGTTCTCGAACTTCCGGTAGGCGGAATCGGTCATGGCGACATCGTACGCGCCGGTGAGCGTGTCCCTGTTCTGCTCCAGTACCAGCTCGATCGCTTTGCCCAGCGTCACCTTCATGGGGCCGACGTAGAAGGCCGCCTCGTCTGAAAGCTCGATGCCGATCCTCTCGACCGCCGCGTCCGCCGCAATCGCCTTCGCGTCCTGCGCCCATCCCGAGCGCGGCGTGATTACCGCCACAACCATCATCATCATCGCGAAAATGGTCCCGTAAAATTTCACCATGATCTTCCTCCCGGCATGAATCACTTTCATAAATATGGCATCCTTATCACTTCACCAGCAGTTCCCTGAGCTTCTCGATCGCCGCCTGTGAAAATCCGCTCCCCATGTTCTTCGCCATGCCGGCAACCAGCCCGTCGGCGAACCGAATCAATTCATCGGGCACCTGGGGTATGGCTACCTTCTTCGATGTTCCCAGCCCCTTGAATACGACCTGCATCACAAATTCGAGCACCGCGTCGTCCCCGGCGTCGCCGTAGAGCTCGCGGAAAATCCCCCGGTCGGCGTGCATCTCGCTTTCCAGGACGTACATGTCGAGGAAGGAGAGGACGAACATCGTGAAGAGTTTCGGGTCGGGCGTTTCGAATTCGCCCCTGTTCATGCCCTCGCGTATGATTTCCGCGATGAGTTTCACCTGGGGGATGCGGTGCTCCCGCATGGCCTCGCCGAGGAGCGTGTTCCCCTCGACAATCTCCCAGAAAAAGATCCTGAAGATTTCACGGTCCTTTATCCTCTGGTACAGCCTGATGAGGAAGTAGATGATCAGGTACAGTTTCTGGGAGGGCGCCAGGTTCACCTGGGGAAGGTAGACCATGATCTCGTTCTTCATCCCCAGCCCCAGGACATGTTTACGCATGTCGCGGTAGAGCCCCTCCTTGCCGCCGAAATAATAGTGGATAAGCGCCTTGTTGACCCCCGCCCGCTTCGCCACGGCATCGAGCCTGGCACCGTTGAATCCCTTCTCGGCGAACTCGCTCTTCGCGGCAAGGAGGATTTTATCCCTCGATTCTGTTTCGTTCGAACTCATTCGCATCCCGGATCCGTTTACCAGCACACGTCGCCGGCTCGCGCTTTCTTGAATTAACCAAAAAGTCAAATATCTTAATCAATTAATTAAATCCTTTCCCGCATGTCAATAAAAAAGGGGGACTCACGGGAAAAATTGATTGTACCCCGCTCCGCGTGTGACATAGTACAGTATCAGCGCCAACGTCTTTTTGGGGAGCGGGATGATGCAGCTCTACAAGCTACGGGGCCTCGCCTATTTCGCCGTCGACATAGTGGTCATCATGCTCTCGTGGGCGGGAGCGACGATCCTTCACGGCAGCGGCGTCCCTTCGGGCCTGCTCGACCCGGTCAACGCCGCGGGCCTCATCGCTCTTCCGGCCGCCTATATCATTCCCTTCTTTTTTTGTAAGATATACCAGGTCCTGTGGGAAAAGTCGTACGTGAAGGACGTATACCGCCTGCTCCTGGCTGACGCGCTCGGCGGGGCGCTTTACCTCGCCGCCTCGCCGCTTTTCCCGCTCCACCGCCCGATATCGCTCGCGGTGATGACAGCGCTTTTCGCCATCGGCGGAACCATACTCTACCGGATGATGCTGCGCGATTACCTCCCGAGGCTCCGCCGCCCCGCCGACGCGCCGGGGGGCTTCTTCACCATAGGGCAGATCCCGCGCGAAAAAAAGATACTCATTGTCGGCGCCGGGGAGGCGGGGCGCCTGGTCCTCTCGGAGTTCCACCGGCGCGGCATCGACCGGCATATCGCCGGCTTCGTGGACGACGATTCCGCCAAGGTGGGCATGATCATCAACGGCAGGAAGGTTTTCGCACCGACGTCGAAGCTTCCCCAGGTGATCCGGGACCGCGGCATCAACGAGGCGATCATCGCCATTCCCTCGGCGCCCCGGACCGACGTGAACCGCGTCATCGCCCTGGCCCGCCGCGATTCCCCGGCCCTGCCGGTGAAGATACTGCCGCCCCACACCAGGCTCTTCGAGAATCCCCTCACGCCGGACCTGCGCGAGATCGGCATCACCGACATTCTGGACCGGGAGGAGATCACGCTGGACACCGCCTCCATGGAAAAAAGCTTCGCGGGGACAACCGTGCTCGTCACCGGCGCCGGGGGGAGCATCGGCGCGGAGCTCTGCAAGCAACTCCTGAAGTTCCGCCCCAAGAAGCTCGTCGCGCTGGGCAGGGGCGAGCACTCCATCTACACGCTGGTGCGCTCACTCGAAGAATACCTGGCCTACCAGGACGTAAAGCCGGAGATCGATTACCG
This sequence comes from Spirochaetota bacterium, assembly GCA_017998375.1. Lineage (GTDB taxonomy): Bacteria > Spirochaetota > UBA4802 > UBA4802 > JAGODF01 > JAGODF01. The sequence goes on along the minus strand of JAGODF010000338.1, from coordinate 1,907 downwards.
CATCGCGGACGTGCGCGACGCGGGGATGATGGACAGCGTGTTCTCGGAACTCGCGCCCCAGGCAGTCTTCCACGCCGCGGCGCACAAGCATGTGCCCCTCATGGAATTCAACGAGGCCGAGGCGGTGCGCAACAACGTGGGGGGCACCATGAACGTCCTGGAGGCCGCGGCGCGCCACGGCGCCGGTCGCTTCGTTCTCATCTCCACCGACAAGGCAGTGCGGCCCGTGAACGTCATGGGCGCCACCAAACGCGCCGCGGAGATTATCACCCTCGAACGCGCGCGCTCCGGAGGCCCCCGGGCATCCATCGTTCGATTCGGCAACGTGATCGGCAGCCGGGGCTCCGCGATACCGCTCTTCCGCGAGCAGATTGAGCGCGGCGGCCCGGTGACGGTGACCGACCCGGAGGTGACACGCTTCTTCATGTCGATACCGGAGGCCGCCCTCCTGGTGCTCAACGCCGCCGCGTACTCCGAGGGCGGCGAGATCTTCGTGCTCGACATGGGCCGACAGTACCGGGTCCTCGACGTGGCGAAGAATCTCATCCGGCTCTACGGGCTGGAACCTGAACGGGATATCCACATAAAAATTACGGGTCTGCGCCCCGGCGAGAAGATGTACGAGGAGCTTTCCTATGGGGAGAACGAGCTCGCTCCCACCGGAAACAGGAAGATATTATTATTGAAGAAGGAAGTGCCGGAAGGAACCGGCGCTGCAATCGAAAAGTTCGTGAAGGAAATGGCCGATATCCACACGCGCACCCCCATCGAGGTCCGCGAAACACTCCGGAAGCTCGTGCCGGAATACAGTTTCGACGCCGGGGAACTGGCCCGGCGCGGGCGCGGGCGGCTTGCGACGTGAACCGCGTAAAGCAGTGGCGCAAATAGCGATTCGCGCCTCCGCAGTATAAAGCACTGTGATTTTCAGCGACAAGAAGAACGTCTGATCCAATAATTGCTTATTGCACGACGATTGCCGCTGTCCGGGGATATACCCCACCACTAAAAGAAAATCCGCTGTTGTCAGGGCTACTCAGATTAATCCGCGTTACATACTTCTTTAGTTAAATTACCGCTTCCGATTTTTTGAATACTTGCTCATTACTACTTAAGAGTTACATGAAACGTTTATCTATCGACAATATTTACAACTGACGCGCCGGTTCTATGTTTGCATGTAGATAACTATCTCGATTTTTTTAAACTTTTCTTATCAATTCAAGACTCCTCTGCTATTGCACAGACGTAATGATAGAAAAACACTATATTTTAATCACAAACCGGCCAGATGGTCGGAAAAAAACAAAGGTTATATAAGCGGGGAATGAATCATGAAAAAGATAGCAGGGTTTACGGTCACGATACTTATCGCCATCTTCGGCTTCGCGATGGCAGTTGAAGCGAAAACCTACGACTTGGTCCTGGTCCACGGACTCACCAACAAGCACCAGTGGAGCGACGCCTTCCTGAACCAGGTGGCGGCAACCTGGGGCTCGGGCAACGTGTATGTCATCTTCACCAATGAATCAACAAGGGTCTGGACACGCACCATCAACGGCAGGGTGATATACTTCTGCGGCGAAAACGACTTTTCCGCCGGGGACGACACTATCTACACCCAGGCGAGCCTCATGCGGACCAAGATACTCAAACTCCAGCAGTCCTACGGTCTCAGCGCCAATTTCAACATCATAGCCCACAGCATGGGCGGGCTGGTATCACGCTGCTATATTGGAAGGTTCCCTTACACGGTCGCTGGCCTGGTGACGCTGGGAACGCCACATAAAGGTTCGCCTCTCGCTAATTCCGGCCAGTGGATAGCCTTCTTCGTGGGCGCCACGGCGGCGACCCAGCAGCTGACACCCAGCTACGTGAATAATACCTTCAACGTGGCATATCCCGTATCG
>JAGODF010000337.1 GCA_017998375.1 Spirochaetota bacterium | reverse complement strand
CAACGAACTCGATCCCCCGCTCGCGCATGATCACGTCGCTCGCGGCGCCGAGCCAGATGCCGTCCACGGGGCTGGAGCCCGTGGGGTATTTACAGGCCTCGATCGCCTCACAGGCGAAGAGCGCCGCCACCCCGGCGTCAAGAGTGTTTCCCAGGTACGGGAGCCACACTTTTTCCGAGGGGCGCTCCGGGAGGAGCGACTTGGCGCGGCGGACAGATTCCCGAAGGTCGCGGAGGGTCTCCACTTTCGCCCCGGTGAAGGAATATATTATGGGGAGATAGTATGCCGTGTCCGGGAAGGAGACAGCGCAATCCTCGCCTTTCACGCGCACCGCCTCGTCGAGTGCTTTCTCGGCACGGGCCACCCACTGGATGGCGCCATCGATGGCGCTGGCGCTGATGATCTTAGACATTGAGCTCCCTCCTGTCCTTCATGTCCATGAGCTTGCGTTCCGTCTTCCGGTTTATCCCCAGTCTGTCGCGCTTACGCTCGATGATCTCCATGATGGCGTCGGCCGCCTCCAGGGGATCGCCGTGCACGTGAAACGAAGCGCCGAATATCTCCTTCGACTCCTCGTTGAGGAATTTCACCACGTTCTCGGAGCCGGAGATGTAGAACGGATGTCCCAGGACCACGTCGATACCGGAGCCCACGAAGTAGGTGCCTATCGACACGGCCTTTTCGCTCATCCACTCCGGCGCCACGCCCACGGCGGGAAGGTCTGCGAGATCATCGCCCAGTCCTCCTTCAAGGACTACTTCCGTGGCCGCCTCGAGGATGCGCGAGTTGTCCACGCAGCTTCCCATGTGGAGGACTGGCGGCATCCCCACGGCCTCGCAGACCTCGCGTAGTCCCGCGCCGGCGGCCTCCAGGGCCGTCTCCGGTGTGAGGAAACCCGCCTTCGCCGAGGCGATTGCCGCGCAGCCGGTTTTCAGGACCAGGACGTTCCGTTTCAGGAGCTCGGCGGTAAGCGTGTTGATGTATTCGTCCAGCTTCTGCTTGGGATTGTTGCAGCCAACAATTCCCGCCACGCCGCGGATACGCCCCTGGATGATGGCGTCGTTCAGGGGGCGGAACGACGCGCGGAAGCTCCCCCCCAGCATGTACTTGATCGCCTCGACGCTGAAGCCCGCGACCATCGGCTTTTTGATGTCGGGGATGGCGACCTTCGCCGGGTCGCGCCGCGTGTAATTGTCGGCGGCGCGCATCAGGATCTTTTTCGCGCTTTCGTAGGCTCCGTCGGTGTCGAAATGAATTGACGTCGCGCCGATGGTCTTCGCGATCTCGCTGGTTGATATTATTTCGGTGTGATACGACGACGCCACGTCCGGGAGGCCCGGCATGCAGCACTGCACGTCGATGATGAGCGCCTCGACGGCGCCGGTCACCACGGCGAGCTCCTGCTGGAGGAAGTTCCCCGCGATGGGAATACCGTGGCGCATGAGGATCTCGTTCGCGGTGCAGCAGATCCCGGCGAGAGTGATCCCCTCGGCGCCGGCCTTCTTCGCGTAGTCGATGATCTCCGGATCCGACGACGCGGCGGCGAGCATCTCGGAAAGCGCCGGTTCGTGGCCGTGGACCACCACGTTCACGGTCTTCGCCCCGAGGACGCCGAGGTTCGCCGTGGAGCGCACGGGGTACGGCGTCCCGAAAAGTATGTCGGAAACCTGGCTGGCGATGCGCGAACCGCCCCAGCCGTCGGCCAGGGAAGTGCGGAAGGCATGCATCAGGATGTTTTTGTAGTCGTGGTCCACTCCCATGTGAGTGCGGTGGAGCGATTCGACTATCATCCGGTCCACGCCGTGGGGCTTCACCTCCAGGCGCTCCCACACGCCCTGGCGCTTCAACGGGGCGAGCTCCAGTGTCTTCAGATATTCCTCCTGGGCGGTGAAATCGGCGAGCATGATATCGGCGAGTTCACCGGCAAGCGCCGCGTCGGTCTTCCCGTCCACGGTGATGCCGTAATCCTTCGCCATGCGCTTCAGGGCCGCGGGGTCCTTGATGGAGTATCCTCCCCCCTTTCCCTCGGATATCTTCTTTAAAAGAAGGACGAGGTGCCTCCCGTGGTCCGAGTGGGCGGCACTCCCCCCGGCGACTTCCCGGAGGTAGTTTCTCGCCACGATGGTGTCGGCGTCGGCGCCGCAGACGCCGAACCGGTTCTTCGCGGTTATGCGGCACGGGCCCATGTGGCAGATGCGGCAGCAGACGCCGCTCTTCCCGAAACCGCACTGGTTACCCTGTTCGTCTAGCCGGAAAAAGCTCAGCCGGACGTTGTCCTTCTCGGCCTTCCGTATCGTTTCCACGGAGGCGGCGTCGACGGCGCGGTCCTCCGGGCGTTTTCTTTCCTTTTCCATTTCTCAACTCCGCCACAATATTGTACGCAAACACCAAGATGCGGGTAAATACTCCACCAACCCTCACCCGCACATCGCTATCGCTCGTGCACCCTCTCCCGGTAAAGCCGGGAGAGGGTTTGTGCAAAGATTCCCTCTTTATTGAGAAACCCTCTCCCTCTTCCACACATCAAATGGGAGAGAGTGCGCAGCGCGCGGGTGAGGGCATATACTACAGCACAGACTCGTGATTATAAAGATAATTCCGAAATAAACGCTCCTATCGCCCGGTTCACCGGGTTGTCGTCCGGGAGCGTCATGAGGCTCTCGCCGCGCTCGTTCCAGTCCAGCAGCGCGTCATCGTAGGGCAGTGTGATAAGATACTCCGCCGCAAGCGCTGTTTTCAGCGATGAGTACGTATCACCCTCCCCCTCCCTGCGCACCCGGTTGACAATGATGCCCAGTTTCCCGAATGATATCCCCATCTCGCGCGAGAGGCCATGGACCCGCCTGATGGTCTCCAGCCCGTTCCGCGACGTGTCCCCCGCCACGAGGAGGAGGTCCACGCGGGTCACGATTCTCCGCGAAAGGTTCTCCAGCCCCGCCTCGTTGTCAAGTACCACGTAGGGGTAGCTGCCTGATATTTCGGCGAGCACGTCGCGAAGGACGTTGTTGGCGTAGCAGTAACAGCCGGGCCCCTCGGGACGCCCCATGGCAATGAGATCGAAATCATCGCCCTCCACAAGGCTCTCGGAGATTTTCATTTCCAAAAGCTCACGCTTGGAGAGCGCCGGGTTGGCGGCGGCAAGATCGCGCGCGTCCTCCCGGAGCCTGCCCACCGTGTTCGCGGCCTTCACCCCCAACGCCAGGTCGAGGCATGAATTCGGATCGGCGTCGACGGCGAGGACCGGGCGCTTCCCACGGCGCACGAGGTTCGCGACCAGGAGCGCCGCGATGGTGGTCTTCCCGGTCCCGCCCTTTCCAGTGATGGCGATGGTGTATGACATCGTGGCGACGCAGCCCCGCTCTCCGGCCCTCAGCAGGCCTTCAGGGCCGCGGAAAGGTCACGGAGCGTGCTGAATACTTTCTCGGCGTCGGCGATCTCCATGGAGCCGGTGCCGCAGGAAGGAGTAACGACCGTCTGGGATGATATCACCGCCCTGTCTATCCCGGCTTTTTTCGAAAGGTTCTCCGCCAGCGCGTCATAGCGCAATGCCAGCGATGCAGCATCCTCCCCGCGTATCTTCACCGACGTGGGCACGATGCCCCAGGCGAGGATGCCGCCGCGCGCGATGAACGACTTCATGGCGTCGGGGTACAGGGCGATGGTCTCGCCGAATTCGTAGGCGTCGAAATTCACCATGTCGACGCCGGCGTCGATGAGGATCGACCAGTCGGTGTTGCCGCAGCAGTGGACGCCGGCGATGCCCCCGTCGGCGTGGATCGCCTCGACGAGCTCGTTGATGAGCGCCACCACGTCCTCGCGCTTCACGGAGATGTAGGTGGAGGAGCCGAACGCCGAGAGGATAGGCTCGTCGATAAAGCAGATCACTTTCTCGGCAAAGGGCGCGAACTTCTGTATCTGCCAGCGGCACTTCATCGCCAGGGCCTTGACCACCACGTCGCGGAACTCCTCGTTGTAGTAGATAGCGCGTTTGTTCTCGTCCACCACGGTGAGGGCGAAAGAGCAGGGCCCCGTGGTGTGCACTTTCACGAAGGGGAGCTTCTTCCCGGATTTTTTCAGCCGCGCTTCCAGGGCGTAAATGCCCCGGGAATATTCCGGCGAGATGGCCAGGGCGGAGCAGTCGCCGGTGCCGCCGTCGGGGTCCATGGCGGTCATGTAGATTTCGTAGAATTGAGCGAACTCCTCGGAGTAGTCGCCCGTGGTGTCGAAGTAGAGCCTCCCCTTCTCCCCGTCGACGACCGCGCGGGGCATT
>JAGODF010000029.1 GCA_017998375.1 Spirochaetota bacterium | reverse complement strand
CCGCATGCCCTACGCGTACTGGAACTACATCCTCTATTCCGCCGCGAGGGAGCAGTCGCTTCTTTACGGCGTCCTGAAGGAATACCGCTGGTTTTTCGCAGTGCTCGTCTTCATCACGGCGCTGGTGCTTTTCAGGGTGAAGAGGAAGTTCGGCACCGAGCAGTTCGCCGGCGGCGCGGTCATCTACGCGGTGGGGATGGTGAGCATGTCGGTGGTGCTTTTGATGATCATGCTCTATCAGAATTTCTACGGAGTGGTCTACTACCGGATCTCGCTCATAAACGCGCTCTTCATGCTGGGGCTTACCGCGGGGAGCTTCCTGGCCAACAGGTATTCGCTCAAGTCCCTGGAATACGTCATGGCGTTCCTCCTGGGGGTGCTGGCCCTCTTGTTCGTCTTCACCTTCACCAGGCAGGAGGCGCTCTTCTGGATCATCCTTTTCCTCTTCTCGCTGCTTTGCGGCACGGCGTTCCCGTCACTGTTCCTCTTGCTTTCGCGGGACAACTACCACGTAACGGCGTCGAACCTGGATTCCATGGAGTTTTTCGGATCGATCATCGGGTCGGTGGCCACCACGGCGTTTCTCCCCATGGCGGGCATGCAGGCGGTGCTGGCGGCGAACATGGTGGCCGTTGCGGCCACCATGGGAATTTCCATCTACCTCAGGTCCAGGAGCCCCGGCAGGTAGTCGGCGACGAACTGGCGGTCGTCCATTCCCATGAGCTCGCGGTACCGGTCGGAGTTGAGCTCTATCAGCTCCTCGCCGCACTGGCAGGCGAATCCCAGGCGCTCGGCGTCGTGACGGCAGAAGTATTTCCGCTTGTCGTTAAAAGCGGGAAAGACGCGCGAGAGCGCTCCGCCGGCAAGGTCCCGTTTCCTTTTCTCGACCATTTCCTTCGTCAGGATGATGCAGTCCATCCCGCCCCGGTGGCAGTTGACGAGGCGTGAATACTCGGTCTCGCCGCGCCCTTCCAGGTGCCTTACTATCTCTTCGTCACAGACCTTGTCGGCGCACTGCTGTTTCGTATACTGACCGGTAAGGGTGATGGCGCCGTACTTCGTTCCCGTGTACTTGCCGTAGACGAAGATCTTCTGCTTGATGGTGCCGAAGCAGATGTAAATGGAGTCCTCTGGCAGTCCGGAGATCGCGGAGTTCACCAGGTCGAGTTCGCGGTTGCACTCGTGGCAGTGTACGACTTCTTCCTGTGCCTGGACTTCCGGGCTGCAATTCATCGTGCGGTCCTCCATCGGTGGAGCGGGATTTAGTGGAACGATAGTACACATTGCACGGCAGGAATTAATTCGCAACACTTTTTTATCGGGCGATAAAATCCGGGATTTCGGGCATGCACAAATTTTGTAATTTCAGATTTGTGATATATACTTATCATTCATGACCCATCCCGCATCCGGGCGATACCGGCCCGGATGCGGGATGCAATCACGCGCGAGGCGACATGAAAATTCTCGTTGTGTCCGACAGCCACGGCAACATCGTTGCCCTGAATGGAATACTCAAAAAGGAGGCTCCCTTCGACTGGCTCGTCCACTGCGGCGACGGGGTGAACGACCTCCTTCACGCGGCCATCCGCCCCGCTATGGGCACTATCGCCGTGAGCGGCAACGTGGACCTTGCGCGTGGCGCAACCCACGAGCGGATTGTCGTTGAGCGGATGGGCGGGCGCGATTTTCTCGTCACCCACGGCGACATCCAGCGGGCCCACGAGGATTACCTGGGCCTCGCCGACGAGGGGAAACGGCGCGGCTGCTCGGTGGTGCTCTTCGGGCACACGCACCGGCAGTATCTCGGCGGGGGCAAGCCGCTGCTGTTCAACCCGGGGCCCGCGCTGAACGGGCTCTACGGTATCATACTGATGAACGGCGGGATGGAGCTTCTGCACAGGAGGCTGGAATGACGGGCGTTCGTTTTACCTGGCGAGGAGGGCGTCCGCCCTGTCGAGGAATTCCCGGAAGTGCACCCCCAAACCGGCCCTGAAAAGCGGCGCGCCGATTCCCTCGGATTCGTAGAGCGCCTTGACTTCCCTTTGCGACGTGATGACGCGGTTCTCCTTTTTGTCCACGGCCTTTTCCGGTTCGCCGTCGTCGAAGTGGAACACGATGTGTTTTTTCACCTGGAAGCTCTTCGCCTGCCAGTTGTACGCTTTCTGGATATACTCGAGCGTTGCGAGCTCGTCGTCGTCGCGCGTGAGTTTCATGTCGGCGCGGTAGGTGCCGCCGTCGACCAGGATGGACGATATGGCCCCTCCGCTGTGCTGGTACCGCGCCGTGACCAGCGCCGTCCTGTGCTTCGAAATGCTGAAGGCGCTTTTGTACGATGTCTCTATACGCGTCACTTCCCCCGATTTGGAGTAGGTGAAGGAGTTGAACTCCACGTCCCGGGTGGCCGCCGACGGCGACACCAGGGTACTTCGCGAAATGAAGGTGATCTTCCCGTTCGGCGCGTAGCGCACTTTCATTTCCATGAAGCTTGTGCCGCCCACCTCCCCGGTCTTCTGGATGCCGATGGTGCGCTGTTTCTGGTCGTAGGTGAACGCAATATGGTATTTCCGGCCGTCCTCGCCGGTGAAGCGCATCTCCCGGAGGTTGCCGTCGGGATGATATTCCCGTATCACTTTTTTCGAGCACGAGGGCGCGAGCGTCAGCGCCAGCAGCAGGGACAGGGCGTACAGTGATGGGGAAAGGTGCTGCCTGTGGGGTGGTGTGTGTCGCATTGGCGCTTACGGCGCTCCCTGTCACGCTGGAATCTGTACAATCCTGTCAGGGTCCTCTTGTAACAGGATCGGGGAAAAAAGCAAATACAATTATTGAAAAAAATGACCAGCATCGCCCCCCGTGACGCAGCGTGATCAGGTGACCGGGAGGCGTTTGGGCTCCTGGTGCTCCACCATGGTTTCCCCGTCTTCCTTGTACTTCTTCAGGAGGAAGTGGGTCACCGTGGACTGGACGTTCTTTATGGTGGCGAGCTTTTCCGAGACGAAGAGCGACACGTCTTTTAGATTGGGCCCCTCGACCTGGACGAGGAGGTCGTAGCTCCCGGACAGGAGGTAGACCGACGACACCTCGGGGAAGCGGTAGATGTGCTCGGCGATGGCGTCGAATCCAACGCCCCGCTCCGGTGTGACCTTGACCTCGATGAGGGCGCGCACCTCGTCGTGCTTGATCCGCTCCCAGTTGATCAGCGTCTTGTATCTCAGGATGATCCGGTCTTTTTCCAGCTTGGCGATATACTTCCTGATTCGTTCGGCGGGTAGATTCAGCTGCCGGGCGATGTCTTCCGGTGATATCTTCGAATCCATCGAGAGGATCTCCAGTATATCCATGCCGGTCTGGTCCAGTTTGTAGGGTTTCATCGTCCGCTCCTTGTCGTTGGTTCCACGATCTATATCCCACATCGAACAGGAGGTCAACATAATTTTTCCCTGACACATGCGCGGGGAAGCGCGACGCGTACACCGGAGCCGGATGCAGTACCGGTGGAAAAAATTGATTTGACGGGGCCGATTTGCCGTGCATGATCAAAGTACAGCGCGGATGACGATGAAGAAACTTCCCATCCTCATTATCATACCCCACGGCGGGTTGCAGGTCCCCGACGAGCTTTCCGGCTACGAAGAGCTCCGCGACTTCGACCTCCTCCACGAATCCGACGCCTGCGCGAACGAGATCTTCTCGTTCCGCGACGAGGCGGCCGCGCTGGTGGACACCTACATCTCCCGGCTCTTCGTCGACATGGACAGGGACCCCCTGGCGCCGCCCCGGCTGGAGGGTGACGGCGTCACGAAAAGAAGGACTTCCCAGGGGAAGGCCGTCTTCGGCGACGGCCGGTTCCCCGACGAGATAGCCCTTGCCGCCCTGACGCGCCGCTATCACGCGCCGTTCCACGACACCGTGGCCAAGGTCCTGGGCGCCGGCGGCGTGAAGCTGGTGCTGGACTGCCATACCATGATGGCGGTGGGCCCCCCGGGCGCTCCCGACGCGGGGATGCCGCGCCCACTGGTGTCCGTGCAGAATACCGCCGAGGGAGGCAGGGGAATCGCCGCGACGGCGCCGGACGATATGGCGCTGGCGCTCCTGGATTTCCTGGGAAAGGAGTTCGAGAAGGAGACCGCCACCGTGGCGCGGCGCTTCGCGCACAACGCCCCGCACTTCGACGGCTTCATCATGAAAAAGCACGGTGCCGTAAAAGTTCCGCTCCTCAGGATGTCGCTTTCCCGGGCCCTGTTTTTCGACGACAGGTATTTCAGCTACGAGTACCTGAAAGTGGACCAGTTGAGGCTGGAAGAACTGCGGGGGCGCGTTTTGAACGCGCTGAATCGGTTCATGGCCCGGCAATTCAGGACGTAGGAGCGTGTCAGCGCGCTTCTTTTGCTTGCCAGTATTCCGTTGTTGGGAACGATCATTATCGTTCATACAGGGGGTGTGTCCTGGAATTCAGGTTCGCGGTAACCGAAACACTTGAAGTCAGGGCGGAACAAAAAAAAGTTGATCTGGTTCGGATTGAAAAGTATATTAATGAGCGGTTATCGGAGCTGTCGTTCGGTTGCTCTGTGGATCTTTTTTATTTCGGCTTTGAGCTTTTCTCTTATAGCGGTGAGTTCAGGAAGTGGTTCATTACGACAAGGAACATCAGGAGGTACAGTACGAAGAATCGTTACCTTCTTTCTGTCGCGCAGTTTGACTGGGACCGGTTTGCGGTGCTTGATGAAAAGGGGCAGTTCATCGCGTTGAAAACGGGAATTGTCGGTGCGATTGATTCCCTCTCACATTTGAAGAGAAAACCACGGGATTTCTCAATCGTGGATTTTAAAACATCAATAACAGAAATAATGGAGCAGTATGAAAGGGAACATTATTAGAACAGCGTTGCGAAGATACTCTCCGGTTGTAATCGCCATTTCACTGAGTGTCGTGGTAAGTTCATGCGCTTCGGCACCCACACTCGCCACGGGCGGCGGCGGTCAGCTCGGCCGGTACCTGGTGCAGCTGGAGAACAGCGTATCGTCCCAGTTCCAGACCGATGCCTGGACCCAGCGCAGGATGGGATGGATCGGCGACATCAACGCGGCGGGTGACGACGTGGGATCGCTCTCGCGGCTCCTCGCGGAGCTGGAAACCGGCATACGCCCGCAGGCCCACAATCCCGCGTGGTTTTCCCGCAGGCCCGCCTGGATCCAGGGCGTCCGGGACGCGCGCAGCATATCCGACCTTGCGCGGCTCACGCTGGAGATGGAGAACTCGATCCTCTTCAACGCGCAGTTCAGCTCCTGGAGGGGCGCCCGGGAGGTGTGGATAGCCGGGGTCCGTTCCCTCATGGAGCCGTCGCCCCAGGAAAGACCCGCGGCGGAAACGGGACAGTTCGGCCAGCTGCTTGTCGCGCTGGAAACGAGCGTGCTCTACCAGTTCCAGACGCCGTCGTGGCCCGCCAGGAGGCCTTCCTGGATACAGGACGTCCAGGGCTCAGCCGGAAACGTCGGCCGGCTCCGGGACCTCCTTCTTGAATTCGAGCGGGAGATCCTGCCCAACGCGCAGGACCAGGGATGGCTTCGTACCGGCAGGAACGCCTGGGTGCAGCGGGTCCAGGCGTCGTCGTCCCTGGGGCAGCTCGCGGCCCTCATGCTGGAGGTGGAGCGCTCCATCAACTACAACGCGCAGGCGCCCGCCTGGAGGAGCGAACGGCCGGGATGGATCAGCCGGGTCCAGGCCCTCCAGTCTTCCGGCGGGGCACAGGATCCGTCGGGATTTTTTTAATTATTTCTCGAACTGAAGTGGCGTTTCCCAGAGGTAGACAGTGTGGTTGCCCATGTCGACCACCTGCTTCGGCCTGACACCCGCCATATCGAAATCGTGTGACACGATGCGGCAGCCGGGGCGGAGCTTTTTAAGCTGGGGGATGAGCTTCACGTTGAGCTGGGGAAGGAGGTAGAGCGTCACCACGTTGGCCGGGGAGAGGTCCAGCGTGAAGATGTCCTTCTGCGTTATGGTGACCAGGTGCCCCACGTTGTTCTGTTCCACGTTCTCTTTCGAGTCCTTGATGCGCTGGGGATCGATGTCGAAGCCGAAGGCGCGGACGCCGAACCTCTTCGCCGCCGTCACGACGATGCGACCGTCACCGCAGCCCAGGTCGTACACCACGTCGCCCTTCTGAACTTGCGCGAGTTCCAGCATCTTGTCCACGACTTCCTGTGGAGTGGGGACCCACACCACGTCCGGCGTGCGGCTCACTTCATCGCGGCAGAAACCGATGGATGATATGATTATCAGGCCCAGGGTGATCGTGAGTATCTTTTTCATTGCGTGTGTTCTCCGTATACTATGATATGGCGCGATGCGCGAGGTTCCGTCACGCTACCGCCGGGATGCAAAAAGTCAATCAGAAAGTCCCCGTCATTTCATCGACCGGTAATAGCGGTCCCTGGCGCTGTGGTCGAGGTCCGGCCGGAGCTTCTCCGCCTCGTGGAGATACAGATGCACCATCTCCTCCTGCTTCCGCTCCGAGTTCACGTGGAGGAGCACCCGTACGCACAGGTTCAACGCCCCGGGCACCGGTATCTCCCTGGTGCAGAAAAGCGGGGTGTAAATCCAGCCGATCTTCCTCGCCGCCACGGCGGGAAACTCGGCGTTGACGTCATCGGTCACGGAGAAGACCGCCGAAGCCACGTCCTCGAGCGATATGCCGTTTTTTTCTATCAACCCCTCCAGGAGCTCCATGGTCCTCGAAATGATCTGCTCCCGCGTGTTGGCGTCCACCGTGGTGGCGCCCCTGATGCCCCGTACCGCCATAGCCTACTCCTTGGTTGCAAGTATATCCGCGCCCGCCGACCGCATGAGGCCGGTGAATCCCGGAAATGTGACCGATACCGCCTCGGCCGTTCCCACCGTCGTGGTGCCCTCCGCCGCGAGTCCCGCCACGGAGAGCGCCATCACCACCCGGTGGTCGCCGTGCCCGTCGACGGCGGTGCCCTTCAGCGCGCTTCGTTTCACGATCAGGCCGTCGGGAAGCTCCTCGACGCGGGCCCCCATCTTGGAAAGCTCGCGGCACATCACGGCTATCCGGTCCGTTTCCTTCAGGCGCGCCTGGGGAACGTTGACGAGCCTGGTTTCGCCCTCCGCGAAGCAGGCCGCCACCGAAAGGGCGGGCAGCGCATCGGGAATGGCGTTGAGGTCGAAGACGCCGCCGGTGAGCTTCCCGCCGCGTATCCGGATGGAGCGTTCGCCGATGGCGACCTCCGCGCCCATCGCTTTCAGGATGTTCACCACTTCCTTGTCGCCCTGGGGATCGGTGAAATCCAGGCCCCGGAGCTCCAGCTCGCAGCCGGTGACCGCCGCCGCGACGAGGAAAAACGTCGCCGACGAGAAGTCCGCCGCGATCTCCTCGTCGAAGGGGCGATAGGACTGCCTGCCGGGGACGCGGAAGCGGCGATACCTATCGTCCGCTTCGACGCGCGCGCCCAGGCGCTCCAGCCAGCGCAGTGTCATGGTGACGTAGGGCGCCTCGTTGAGGAGCGGCACGTTGATGACGGAGTCGGCGCCGGCGAGCGGGAGCGCGATGAGAAGCGACGTGAGGTACTGCGACGTCACCGCCTCGATGGAGGTTTCGCCGCCGCGGACCGGCCCCTCGACCACCAGGGGCGGCTTCCCGTTTCCGCGCGTGGAGAAGGCCCTGCCGCCCAGGTCGTTGATCGCCCCCAGGAGACCGTCGGCGGGCCTGCTCCGGATCTGTCCATCGCCCGTGAAGACCGTCGCCCCTCCGAGAAGGGAGGCGATCCCCAGGCCAATGTAGAGCGTGGTGCCGGAGTTGCCGGTATCGATCACGTCGTCCGGGAGCGCCGGAAGCGGGCCCGTTCCGCGGAGGCGCCAGTTACCGCCTTCACGCGTCACGCGGGCGCCGAAGCGCTCCACCATGGCAAGGCACGACAGGGTGTCTGACGATTCCAGGGGCTTCCGTATCACGCTTTCCCCGTCTGCCAGGAGGCCCAGGGCAAGGGCCCTGATGGTGTGGGACTTGGATCCGGGTATGGAGACCGCCCCCCCGATGCTGGATGGATTGACGATGTGGTTCATTGCCGACTCGACAGGTGGTTTACACGGGCAAAAACAGCCGTCAGAGAAGCAAAATTATACTGGTTTGTAAATAAAAAAAAGGATTCCCGCGGCATATCAAAAAATCACGGTTATTTTTTATAAGCATTGACAAAAACCATGTCGAACATATCATGTCACGGAAGATCGCGCAATGTGAATCCTCGCGTTAGTTTCCCCACTTTCTTCCGGGTAACATAAGCGGTGTGCTTTGCTGGGCGGTCCCGCGGGCAGCGGCCCGTAATCAAATTTAGGAGTATGCAGCATGACACAAGGTACAGTAAAGTGGTTCAGCGATCAGAAGGGTTTCGGTTTCATCACCGCCGAAGACGGGCGTGAGATTTTCGTGCATCATTCAAGCATCCAGGCGGAAGGCTTCAAGACTCTCGCCGAGGGCGCCAGGGTTCAGTTCGAAATCGAGAAAAGCGAGAAGGGGCTGAGAGCGGCCCGGGTTTCCGTTATATAACTATATCTTCCTCGAAAGCGAAGAAGCCCGGTCACGGCCGGGCTTTTTTATTAGCGGGCGCCCCATCGGCGCGCACCGTTCCGGCAGACCAGCGATACAATAATAACGGGAGGATGCATGAGACCTAATAAGTTCAGCAGCGAGAAGAGAAGGAAGGAACTGGAAAAGAAGAAAAAGAAGGAAGAGAAGCTCAAGAAGAAAGCCGAGCGCCACAACCAGCCGGAAGGAACGGACAATCCCGAAGGAGCGGACAATCCGGAAGCGGGTGAAGAGGGAGGGGCCGATACCGCCGAAAACACGATCGCGGGCGAATAGCTCCACTGTCTCTGCCGGGGCGCCCCTTCCCGGACCACGCTTCACACCTCGATGCCTATGAGCACGATATCGTCGTTGACGGGCGCGTTGCCCCTGAATCCGTGAAGCTCCCCTATCACCCTGTCCAGCGCGGACGGTAGGTTCCCGTCGCATGACCTGCGAAATATCTCCACGAGGCCGTCGTCGTACCCGATCATCTCTTTTTTATCATTTTCGATTTCCGTAATGCCGTCCGTGAAAAGGAAAATCCTGTCTCCGGAGTGCATGTCCACGGAGGAAATATCGAACACCGCCTCTTCGAACATGCCCACGATGGTGCCTCCCAGCTTGAGCTGCCGGAAGTCCCCCGTCCGGGCGTCGTAGTGGATGGGATACGGGTGTCCGCCGTTGGAGAAGATGTACCGCGTGGTGGAGCTTCGCATATCGTGCATGAAAATGCCGTAAATCCCCGTAATGAAAAATGAAGGCATCTCTTCTATGAGGAGCGCATTGAGGCCCGACAGGTACTCCCCTGGCTTCCGGGCGTGCTGGCCGAGCATCCGGTCCGTCGCCGACTTCACCAGGGACAGGAAGAGCGCCGCGGACACGCCGTGGCCCGACACGTCGCCGATGAACACGGAGAGCGTGTCGCTGTCCAGCGGCACTATGGAAAAATAGTCGCCGCCTATCTTCTCCATGGGGATGTAGCGGTAATCGATCTTCATTCCGTTTATCACCGGGATTTTCTTGGGCAGGAAGGCCTTCTGGATCAGCTGGGCGAGCTTCAGGTCCTTTTCCAGGGCCTCGTTCCTTTTCCGCAGGGCCTCCTCGCTCGCCCGCAGCGCCGCCTCGGCGGCCTTGCGCTCCGTGATGTCCTCGTTGACGATCACTATGTGGGTGATCTCCTTCTTCTTGTTCCTTATGGGGGATACCAGGGAGTGCTCCCAGAAGTACTCCCCGTTTTTTTTCCTCGTGTGGAGTTCGCCGTGCCAGTCCTTCCCCGCGAAGACCTGCCGGTAGATTTCGCGGTACGCCAGCTGTGTTTCCTCGTCTGGGGCCAGCTGGTCAGGCGTCCGTCCCGCCGCCTCCTCCGGGGAAAACCCGGTAAGCGCGGTGAATTTCGGGTTCACGTATTCGATCCTGCCGTCACGGTCGGTGATGATGACGGATACCGGGCTCTGCTTCACCGCCTTGGAGAGCTTCTTTATCTGGAGTTCCCATTCCTTTCGCTCGGTAATGTCGAGGATGAAGCCGTAGAGCCCGGCCATGTTTCCCTCGCTGTCATGGAGGGACGTGCAGGTGTTGGATACCCAGCGCACGGAGCCGTTCCGGTGTATGATCCTGTGCTCGATGCTCGACTGGACCTGCGCCTTCATGATGCTGTCCATCGAATCCAGCACGAGCTTCTTGTCCGCGTCGTATATCATGGAATACCAGAGATTCTCGTTCGCCAGGAACTCCTCGGGGGCGTACCCCGTTATCTCCACGCACTTGGGGCTGTGGAAGCGGGAGACCGGCTTCCGGTCGCGGAATGTCACGCTGTAGACGTACTCGTTGATGTTGTGGACCAGGGCGCGGAACTTCTCCTCGCTGCGCCGTATCTCGTCGTCCTTGAGCTTCAGTTCCGTCATGTCCTCTATCGACGCCACGTAGTGCGTGATCTTGTCCTCGATGTTCCTCACCGGCGATATCGAGTAGTGCGCCCAGCGCGTCTCCCCGGTCCTGGTGGTGACGGCGTTTTCGCCTTCCTGCTTTTTCTTTTCGCTCACGCAGGAGGCCAGGGCGCGGAAGAGCTCGCTCTTCGTTATCGCGAGGTCGGAGAGGTTGATATTCTCCCCGCAGATCTCGTGGTTTTTGTAACCGGTCAGGACGGAGAACCTGGCGTTCACGTAATCGATGCTGCCCAGGAAATCGACCATGATGATGGCGGTGGGTATCTGCTCTATGGTGAAAAGCAGCCGCCAGGTGTGCTCTTTCCGCTTCTTGTTCTCGATGGCGTGATAGATCGACTTTACCAGCAGGGGCGAGTTCAAACGGTTGAAACAGAGAAAGTCCTCCGCGCCTTCCTTGACGGCCTGGGCAGCGTCGGGAGAGTCATCCCGGTCCGAAAGGACCAGTACGGGAATTTCCGGGGTAGCGGAATGGATGATACGGTAGGTTTCGATCCCCGGGGCGTGGCGGTTTTCAAGGTCCAGGAGGAAAAGGTCGTACTCCGACAGGCTAAGCTTCTCCAGGGCGCCCGGGAGGTCCGGGAAGCTCTCCATTTTTACCTTGCCTGTATTCCCCAGAAGGGCCGCAATCTCCTCGGTCCTGTTCTTGTTGTCCTCCAGAAGCATTATGTTCACGGATGATCCCATGCCTGCCGCCCGCGCAGATGAGAAATGCCGGTGAATGTAATATAAAGATGTCATTGGCAAAAGTCAATAATTGATCATTCAATTGGAAATATTTTCATCCCCGGCCCCGCGGCGGGATGCGTAGTATGGGTGATTCACTCCCCGGTATTAATGATTTTCGTGATATCATTTCACTTGACCGCGCCCTCTGGAGCGCATACTGTCAGGACATGAAGACGTTTGGCGCGTCACGGGATGGAAGGTTCGGGGCACATGGATAACGATTTTCGTGAGAAAGCCGCGCGCTTCCTCACGCTCTTCGGGCTCGACGCGAGCTTCACGCCCGACGAGCTCGCATCGTCGTACCGGGCCCTTGCCAGGCTGAACCATCCCGACGTGGCACGCGACGTCGCCGCCGGGATGCGCATGGTCATCATCAACGAGGGATACGAGTTCCTGAAAAGCGCACGCCCCCTGATCCAGGGCGGTGCCGTGACCGCGGAGACGGGTGCCGGCGGCAAGAGCGGCTCCGGGGAGATCGTGTACCGCCAGTACAGGAAGGCCTTCGACATCCTGCGTGAGGCGTTCGACGACTACTTCGGGAGACCGGACCGCCGGGGCGAGGGCGATATCGGCCTCCTCCGCGAGAGGCTTTCCGTCGCGAAGGACGAGTTCGCCGCCGTGATCAACGGCTTCCTGTACAACGAGTGGGTGGATGACGCGATCGACCGTATAAACAGCATCAACCGCTGGCTCGGGTAAAAAAATACTTGTGTATTACATGCCCTTTTATATGCTGATGGGCACAACTTCTCGCCGGAGTGAAACCATGAAAAAACATCTATCGGTCAAATCGGTATTCTTTGTCATCGTCGCACTCTGCTCGGCGTACCCGCTGGTCATGCTTTCCTGTTCGAAGGTGCAGCATTTCGAGCTTTCCCGGTTCATCTCCCCGGACACCTGCGGCGGCTGCCACGACGAGGTCCACGGGCAGTGGAAGAATTCCATGCACAACCTGTCTCAGGTGGACGCGATCTACCGCGCCGCGGCCTTCCACTACCTGAAGGGCCTCACGGACGCCGACGAGATAGCCGAGGCCGAGTCCTGCGTGAAGTGCCACACGCCCATCGGATTTTTCTCCGGTTTCCCGAAGACAGTGTCACAGGAGCGCGACCATCCGGAGAAGGTTCCGGAAATCGTGAAGGAGGGAATACAGTGCGATTTTTGCCACTCCGTGACGGGTGCGTACGCGATTTACAACAACCAGGTGAAGCTTGATCCCGGCCACGGCGAGGCCGATCCCGGCACCAAGCGCGGTCCCTTCAAGGACTCGAAGTCCGATTACCACAAGAGCGAGTACTCCGCCTTCCACGGTTCCTCGGAGATGTGCGGCGTCTGCCACGACGTGCGCCACGTGGTCTTCGGCACGAAACTCGAGACGACCTTCGAAGAATGGCAGAAGAGCGCCTACAACGCGCCCGACGCGAAGAAGCGCGTGAACTGCCAGGATTGCCACATGTACCAGCGTCCCGGCGTCCCGGCGACGGGGTCCACACCGCGGCCGCAGAACCCGGGCACCGCCGCCCAGGGCGGGCCCCGGCGCGACCACATCTATACGCACTACTTCGTGGGCGCGAACATGGCGATTCCCGCCTCCCGCAACGACGCGGTCAGGGAGGAGATGGCCGTGGAGCGATTGAAGCACGCGGCGGAGCTTTCTATTGACGACGCGAAGGTAAAGGAAGGGAAGATATCGGTGAGGGTGAAGAACACGGGCGCCGGCCACAGTCTTCCCACGGGCCTCACGGACGTGCGGCAGATGTGGCTCGAGGTCGTGGTGAGGGACGCGGCCGGCAGGACCGTCTTCTCCACGGGTGTCGCCGACGCGAACGGTTACCTGCCGAAAGGCTCCATTGTCTACAACACCGTCTTCGGCGACGGGAAGGGCAACGCCGTGGACAACATCGCCAAGGCGCGCCAGATCCTCCGTGACCGCCGCGTACCGCCGCTGGGTTCGCTGGAGGAGGTGATAGCGCTTCCCGCGACAGGTGCGAAGACACTGGAGGTGAGCGCCCGCCTGCGCTACATGGGCGCGCCCCAGGAGCTTATCGACACACTCGCCGGCAAGGGGAAAATCAGCATTCCCGCGGTCACCATGGCCGAGGTGAAGAAAACAATCACGATGTGAGACGGCATGCAGGTTAAAAAGAAACAGGCGAAGCCCGAGCAGAAGCACTGCTCTTTCTGCGATTTCACGGGGGTGATACGCAACCCCTATTTCGAACAGGCCGGCGGCGAGGCGCTGACGCCGTGCCCGAAGTGCGTGCAGAACCGGTGCCGCTGCGGCGGCGAGGACCCGTACTACTATTACGACAACGGCATAAAGGAGTGCCCCTGCCGTCCCACGCGGATGAAGATAGACCGCATCCGGGAGGTCTACGCCCGCTCCGGCATAGACAAGAAGTACCGCTGGCGCTTCATCAACGAGTACGAGTCGCGGAACAAGCTGGGCGAGGCCGCCAAGTCGGCGGCGTACGACATCATACAGAACTTCCCGGCGGTGGACAAGGGGCTCTTCCTCTGGGGCAATCCCGGCACCGGCAAGACGCTCCTGTCCACCATCATCCTGACGGAGCTCATCACGCGCCACGCCGTGGAGGGGCGCTACATCAAGATCTCGCGCGGCTTCTTCCAGAGGATCCGCTCCACCTTCAACGCGGATTCCGAGACCTACGGCACCGGCAGCGCCATCGAGAAAGAGTTCGCGGAGGCGGACCTCCTGGTGGTGGACGATTTCGGCACGCAGCGCGATTCGCCCTGGGAGCAGGAGACGCTCTACAACCTGGTGGACGCGCGCTACGAGGCGGAGAAGTTCACCATCTTCACCTCGAACTCGAGTCCCATGAAAACGCTTTCGGAGATCGCCGGCGGGCGGATCATCTCGCGGATCAAGGAGATGTGCCGCATACTCGAGATCACCGGTCCCGACTACCGGGACCGGCTCTAGGCCGTGGCGCGCGCCTATATCGGCCTCGGGACGAACCTGGGCGACCGTGAGGGGAACCTGGCGCGGGCGGCGCGGCTTCTCGCGGAGGCGGGCGATATCAGGCTCCTTAAAAAAAGCTCGCTGGAAGAAACAGTTCCCGTCGATTACGCGGGCCAGCCCGATTTCCTGAACCAGGTGGTCCTGGCGGAAACGGAGCTCGCGCCGCGGGAGCTCCTTGACGCGCTGCAGAAAATTGAGTATGCTATGGGGAGGGTGCGCACGGTGCCCAAGGGGCCCCGGGTAATAGACCTGGACCTGCTCCTCTACGACGCGCTGGTGTACCGGGACGACGCGCTCACGCTCCCGCATCCCGGCATCGTGAAGCGTCCGTTCGTGATGCGGGAGATGCTGGAACTAGACGGGGAGCTTTCTGACCCCGTGACGGGAAAAAAATACAGGGAGGTCCTCCGCCATGCCGAGAATCGGGAACATCAATGACTTCCGGAAAGCGAAACAGGAGAAGCGCCCCATCTCCATGGTCACCTGCTACGAGTACCAGTTCGCGCGCATCATCAAGGAAACGGAGATAGACTCCATCCTCGTGGGCGATTCCATGGGGAACGCCGTCCAGGGGCACCAGACGACGATACCGGTGACGCTGGACCAGATCATCTATCACACGGAAATAGTGCGGCGCGGCGCCCCTGGCGTGTTCCTCATCGCGGACCTGCCGTTCATGAGCTACCATGTCTCGCTGGAGGACACCATGCGGAACTGCGGCCGCATCATGAAGGAGAGCGGCGCGAACGCGGTGAAGCTCGAGGGCGGCCGCGACTTCGTGAAGATCGTGGAGTCGCTGGTGAAGGCGTCCATCCCGGTGTGCGGCCACCTGGGCCTCACGCCTCAGTCCGTCCACAAGCTGGGGGGCTACTCCGTGCAGGGACGGGACGAGGACAAGAGGCGGATAATGATAGAGGACGCGAAGATGCTCCAGGAGGCGGGGGCCTTCTGCCTGGTGCTGGAGATGGTGCCCGAGGCCCTGGCGACGGAGATCACCGAAATGCTCTCCATTCCCACGATTGGCATAGGAGCGGGGCGATACACCGACGGCCAGGTGCTGGTGATCACCGACCTCCTGGGACTGGACGATTCGTTCAATCCGAAGTTCCTCAAGAAATACGCCAATTTATATAAGGTGGTGAAGAAGGCGCTGAAAAGCTACCACGAGGAAGTGACGGAACGCGTCTTCCCCGCGGAAGAGAACTGCTTCAAGTGAGAATTGCTATTTATTAGCCACAGAGGCGCAGAGGAAAAATGATCAGTGAGAGGTGAATGGTGAAGGGTGATAGGTAATGCCAATTGTGCGGTGAGTCCAGTATTCACCTCTCACTCTTCACAATTAACCACACACCCTCCGTGTCTCTGTACCTCTGTGGTTGCCTTGATGGCTTGTCGAGCGCCAGATAACATATCCCCATACCGATATTTTGTTTTGACACAGGAACCCTGTTTCTGTATCTTCACTTTCGCAGGGTATTCTCAGGAGAAGAAAGCGAGCGTTATGACCCCAGACGAAATATTCGAGAGCGACATACAGATAGAGACCGACATCCTGGAAAGCGACCTCATCTCCATCGACCAGGTGCTTCCCAGCCAGCTCGATATCATCCCCATCCGGTTCCGGCCGATCTTCCCGGGGATCGTAACGCCGCTGATTATATCCGCGGGGCGCTTCGCCGAGTCGATAGAGAAGATCCTCTCCTCCAGCATGTCGGTGGGGCTGGTGCTCCTCAAGGACGACGACGCCGAGGAGATCCGCATGTCCGACCTCTACACCTGCGGCACCGCGGCGAAGATCCTGAAAAAGATCAACCTGCCCGACGGCGGCGTGAACGTGCTCATCAACAGCGTGAAGCGCTTCAAAATCGTGAAGCCCGTGTCGGAGAAAAAGCACCTGATCGCCGGCGTGGAGTACCTGGACGACGTGGACCAGCGCCGGAGCGTGGAGCTGAAGGCGCTCACGCGGGCGGTGCTCAGCCAGCTCAAGATGCTTTCCGAGAACAACCCGCTCTTCACCGAGGAGATGAAGCTCACCATGGTGAACGTGGAGGAGCCGGGGAAGATCGCCGACTTTGTCACGTCGATCCTCAACCTGGAAAAGCAGGAGTACCAGGACGTGCTCGAGACGCTCTCGGTCAGGAAGCGCCTGGAGAAGGTGCTCCGGCTCCTCAACAAGGAGATGGAGGTCCTGAACGTACAGAAGAAGATCCAGAGCCAGATCAACGAGAAGATCGACAAGCAGCAGCGCGAGTATTTCCTGCGCGAGCAGCTGAAGGCGATCCGCGGGGAGCTGGGCCTCGATGAGGACGAGCGCAGCCGCGAGGTGAAGGAGATGCGCAAAAAGGCCGACGCGCTCAAGCTCGCCGGCGAGGTGAAGGAGAAGGTGGACGAGGAGATAGAGAAGCTCAGCATGATAGAGCCCAACTCCTCGGAGTACGCCATCACCCGGAACTACGTGGAGATGCTGCTCTCCCTGCCGTGGAGCACGAGCACCGAGGACTCGCAGGACCTGGAGCGCTCGGAGAAGATCCTCAACCGCGACCACTACGCGCTGGACGACGTGAAGAAGCGGATCCTGGAGTTCCTCGCGGTCCGGAAGCTCAAGCCGGACGCGCGCGGCTCCATCATCTGCCTGGTGGGCCCTCCCGGCACCGGGAAGACCTCGCTCGGCAAGTCGATCGCCAGGGCGCTCGGCAAGAAGTTCTTCCGCACGTCGCTCGGCGGCATGCGCGACGAGGCGGAGATAAAGGGGCACCGGCGCACCTACGTGGGCGCCATGCCGGGCAAGATCATCCAGGGCATCAAGATCTGCAAGTCGAAGAACCCTGTCTTCATGCTGGACGAGATAGACAAGATGGGGCAGAGCTTCCAGGGCGATCCGGCCTCGGCGCTCCTGGAGGTGCTGGACCCGGAGCAGAACGTGGAGTTCCGCGACCACTACCTGGACGTGCCGTTCGACCTCTCCCACGTGTTCTTCATCACCACGGCGAACACGCTGGACACCATCCCGCGCGTGCTGGCCGACCGGATGGAGATCATCCGCCTCTCCGGGTACATCACCGAGGAGAAGTACGAGATCGCCCGGCGCTACCTCCTGCCCAAGCAGCTGGAGCGCCACGGCCTGGCGAAGGACGACGTGAAGATCGACAAGAAGGGACTGGTCTACATCGTCAACAACTGGGCGCGCGAGGCGGGTGTGCGGAACCTGGAGCGGCAGATAGAGAAGATCTGCAGGAAGAGCGCGGCCATCAAGTCGAAGAGAAAGAAACTGCCGGCGGGGAGCCTCACGGAGAAGCAGCTGCGGGACTACCTGGGGCCCGAGCTCTATTCAGACGAGGAGCTGTACCGCATCGCGAAGCCCGGTATCGCCGTGGGACTGGCCTGGACGGAGCTGGGCGGCGCCACGCTCATGGTGGAGTCCATAGGCGTTTCCGGGCAGAAGGGAGGGGGCCTGAAGCTCACCGGGCACCTGGGCGACGTGATGTGCGAGTCGGCGAACATCGCCTACAGCTATATCCAGCACATCCTCAACGGCGACGCCGCAAAGGCGGGCTACTTCCAGGAGAAGACCATCCACCTCCACGTGCCGTCGGGGGCTACTCCCAAGGACGGCCCGTCGGCGGGCATCACCATGGCGTCCTCCATCTACTCGCTCATGACGGGGCGCGTCATCCGGAAGGGCCTCGCTATGACCGGGGAGCTCACCCTGAGCGGCCGGGTCCTGCCGGTGGGGGGAGTGAAGGAGAAGGTCATCGCGGCGAAGCGGGCGGGGCTCAGGACAATCATCCTGCCGGGGGAGAACAAAAAGGACCTCACGGAAATCCCGGAATACATAAAAAAAGGGATGACTTTTCATTTCGTTAATGAGATAGATGAAGTGATACAGCTGGCGTTCAACAAGTGAGCCGGGGAGGACCGTCATGGCAATAAGGAACCTCATGGAGGACGTGGTCGCGTCGGTGGTCATGGAAGTTCTCGCCAAGGAGGGGAACACCCTGAACCATCCCGACGTCTATTACGACGATATCATCGCCTATGTCCTGAACAGGGTCCCCGCGAAATACATCACCAGCGAGCGTGGCATCCTCCACGACCGGATCGACTCCAGGACCTCTGTCCAGCAGCGCAGCGACATCCTCTTCCTCACCCACGAGGCGATAGAATTCATCAAGAACCGGCGCGCCGGCGGCCAGGCGAGCTACGGCGACGTGGCGAACAGGGCGCTCTTCTTCCCGCACATCATAGGCGAGGTGCTCGAGGAGACGTCCTTCAACCCGGTCGAAGGCGTCATGATCACGCTGCTGTACAAAGGTAAACCGGCGGCGATGATAGACGGGAGCTGGTCCAATCCCTACAGGACCATGAAAGCGACCCGGGGCTTCTATCACTTCTGGCCCGATTTCGTCGAGGGGGAGATGAAGAAGGGGAAGCATGTGGAGTTCACCCTCCAGTTCAGCCATCCGAAGCTCAGGGAGCACGAGGTGGCAATCAGGCTCGATGTCATGGAAAAGTTCAACCTCAACAACTCGCACGTGGTGCCGATCACGCTCATCCAAACGAGGGAGGGGGTCGATGTCTCCTTCTTGTATGAGCAGGAATAAGCTCATCGCGGCGGCACTGCTTGCCGCGAGTATTGCATCGATAGCGGCGCCAGCGTCACTCCGCGCCGAGGGCAACAGCGTGCCGATGGGCATGCTGATGACCGTCGTCCCCGACGGCGCGTCCGACGCCGCGCGCAATCCCGCGCTTCTGGGCTTCCAGGAAAAGAGACGGTCCTTCTCCGCCGCGCTTCGCGCGGCGCCGTATGCCACGCAGAGCGTCGACGTGCTCCAGGAAGGCGGATTTGAATACGGCATGGACATGGAGTACACGGGGGGATTTTCCCTGTCCGGCGCCATGCGCGCCGGTTCCGCCGTGTACGCCCTTTCACTCGCCAGCGTTCCGGACGAGGACCAGTTCACCATCCGGGAGAACACCCTCACCATGAACGGGTACCAGTATTTCGATGATGTACCCATCCCCGGAAATTATGATTTTCGGACGCGCGTAAAGGAGAAGGTCTTCGAATTCCAGCCGTCTTTGGTCTTCGCGTTCGCATTTCCCCTCTCCGGCGGGGGGCTCTTCGGCATGCAGATTATCGCCGGCTTCTCGCATGCGGAGTCAGACGAAAGCAACGAATTCGCGTTATTCAGCGGAGGCGTTCCGTACATCAGCGGAAGTTCTGAATTTTCAAGCAGGCGTAACGGTTTCTCTCTCGAGGCGGGCTTCGGGTATGTGCAGCGGCTGGGGAACGGGCACACCGGCCTCGCTGTGCGCACGGGGAGCCTCTCCTTTGACCGTGAGAGCGGCAATCTCTCCAATAACTATGGACCTGGCGACAGCGATAGCACGGGCAACAGTTTCCGCTACTCCACGGGTATCATGATCATGGCGGGTCTCTATCAGCGGCCGCTGCCCTTCCTGGGATTCGCGCTGGAGGCGGGATACCGGTTCCCCGTGTCCTACAAGTACCGAGAGCTGGGAACGGAGGACTCCATGGTGGTGGAGAACGTCACGATGGTGGATATTAAGGACAAGTTTCAGTTCAAGGCGGGCCTGGAGTTCCTGGCGTCGTCCGCCCTTACCATTTCCGGCGGGTTTGTCCTGTCCTTCGACGGCACACGGGTGTCGAAGGACAGTGATGATGACGGCGATCATACCGAGAACCAGGACTTCACCCTCGCGGCCCTGGTCCTGGGCGGCGCGTACCGCGTGAACGGGAACACGCTCATCACCGCGACACTGGGCTACATAAAGGCTAATGTCGAGATAGAAAGGATGATATCGAGTGACTACGCGCGCGTCGACATGATCCTCGGCGCCACCTACGGCTACTAGTCCCCCGAAATCCCGAAGCTTTCGTCCAGAAACTGCTTCACCCGATGGGAGTACTTTTTATATTAAAAAATATTCTATGCGAATGCATCTTCTTTTTGCGAGCAAGTACAGTCAAAACGGAACGCTCGACTGGTTTTATCTCGAGACGGATAATTATTGAATTTAAATTATGGGAATAAAGTGAAAATAAAAAGAACTAATTCAATATCATGCCTCTTGTTTGCGGCAATCATGATTTTCCCGTTCATATTCGATAAAGGAATATCGGCGGAGGAGAATGTCGCTACGCGCAACCGGTATACCTTCAACTATGACCAGGAGATACCGACCCTGATACGGTACGGCTCGAAGGTATCCGGATATATGTGCAGAACCGGATATATTGGAATTATAACGAAGGAGGACAGCAGAAGCAGAAGTTCCATAGATATTGGATACAATGTAACCATGTTTGAACTTTCCGCACCACCAAGTTTTGGC
>JAGODF010000336.1 GCA_017998375.1 Spirochaetota bacterium | reverse complement strand
TCATCACCGAGGTGATGGACGCGGACGACATCGGCGTCATATCCGAGCACGCCGACATCATCCAGGTGGGCGCGCGCAACTGCCAGAACTTCTCCCTCCTGAAAAAGCTCGGCCGCTGCGGCAGGCCCGTGCTCCTCAAGCGCGGCATGATGACCTCCATCGAGGAACTCCTCATGTCGGCGGAGTACATCCTCTCCGAGGGGAACATGGACGTGATCCTCTGCGAGCGCGGCATCCGCACCTTCGAGACGGCGACGCGGAACACCCTGGACATCTCGGCCATCCCGGTGCTGCGCGCCAAGACGCACCTGCCGATAGTCGTCGACCCGTCGCACGCCGCGGGCACCTGGAAGCTCATTGAGCCGCTGGCGATGGCCGCCGTCGCCGCGGGCGCCGACGGCCTGGTGGTGGAAGTGCACCCGGACCCGGCCAGGGCGCTGTGCGACGGGAACCAGTCGCTCCGCCCGGACAAGTTTTCCGCGATGATGGAGAGGATCAGGCCCCTGGCGTATCTCCTGGGACGGGACCTTTCTTTTTAAAGTGGGGATTTCTGATAAGGCACTTGCGGCAGCGGTCGTCGTCGCAGAAGCCGCAGGAGTAGCAGTCGGCGCAGGGGTGCTTCTTCTTTTCGCCGGGGACTTCCTCCGGCACGAATATCTTTCCCGGGAACCCGGGTATCTCCACGAACGGCATCAGCGCGACACCCTCTCGCGGCGCGAGAGGATGGCCCTCGGGTCGATATCGGCCACGCTCTCGAAGACGTAGTCGGGCTGGTAGGGGAAGCGCGGCACCATCTTCATGCTCGTCACGCCCGAGAGCACCAGACAGCAGGTCATCCCCGCCTCCAGTCCCCCGAGTATGTCGGTGTCCATCCTGTCACCTATCATGAAACAGTTCGCCGAGTGGACGCGCAGCTTCTTCCGCGCCCAGTACATCATGGCGGGATTGGGCTTGCCCAGGAAGTAGGGCGATATCCCCGTCACCTTCTCGATGGGCGCCACCAGGGCGCCGCACGCCGGCACCGGTCCGCGCCGTGTGGGCCCCGTGATATCGGGGTTCGTCGCGATGAAGCGCGCCCCCTCCTGGACGAGGAAGGTCGCCTCGATGATCTTCTTGTAGTCGTATTCCTCGGTCTCGCCGATGATCACGTAGTCGGGATTGGTGTCGGTGAGCATCACGCCGCTTTTCACCAGCTCCGCGATGAGCCCCTTGCCGCCTATGACGTAGGCGCTACATCCCGGCTTCTGGTATTCGAGAAAGCTCGCCGTCGCCATGGCCGAGGTGTAGAAATGGCTCTCGCTCACCCCGATGCCGAGGCGGGCCATCCTCTCCTTGAGCTCGGTGGGAGTATAGTAGGAGTTGTTGGTGAGGAAGAGAAAGGGAAAGCGTCCTTTCCTGAGGCGTTCCACGAACTCTATGGCGCCGGGGATGACGGACTTTCCCTTGTTGATCACGCCGTCCATGTCGATGAGGAACGACTTCTTGTAACCGATCTCGTCGCCCGCGCGGCGGTGCATGTTCTTTTCAGGTTTCATACGCTGGATGGAGAATGTCCCGCCCGTTGGCCCGTGTCAAGTCCTTTGCGCCGTTCCTCACTTGAAGATCATCGGGAGCAGGTCCTCCACGCCTGACTTCCGCTCGTCGTGGGTGAACCGGATGCCCGTCACGGTGTCCGGGTGCGGCGACGCGGCGCTGCGGTCATGGATTACCGTCCGCTGTTTCTTTTTCTTCCCGCCGCTTTTCCGCGGTTGGCGGGACTCGTTCACGTACCAGCAGCTGTGCGCAAAGGACTTCCCCTCCCCCCTGCGCACCTCGAACTTTCTGAACATCTCCAGCGGCCCGCATACGAACACCGAACCGTCATCGAGGGTGATAGTTGCCGCGGCGGGGCAATACAGCCTCCCCTTCCCCTCCTTCACGGCCTTCCATTCCCTGAACTCTATCGACTTCACCTTCGCGATCTCCCCGCGGAAGACACGCGTCCTTCCGCCCTGGCGATATGCCGCGGCGATGGTGTTCTCCTTCAGACACAGCGTGGCCCTGAGCCTGTTGCCCCCCGCATGGAAGACAACGGCATTGTATTCGTAGACCTTGTTCGCCCGGTCGGGGAGCTTCTCCGCGGCCTTCTCCCCTTCCCGGACCACGTCCTCCACCGGCGCCTTCGGTTCTATGGGGGGAACCGGGTCGGACAGGAGCGCCACCGGTGCCAGCAGCGCCAGAAATATCAGCGGGCATACCATCCGCGCAATCATCACTATCATCCTCCCGTCTCCCGACATGCGCACATCCGGTACCGGCATGCACCGCGCCGCCCGCCCTGTCAAGGAGCTATCGTGCCGCGCCCGGTCGCCTGCAAATATTCATTGACAGATGCATTCCGGCGGCCGATACTCATTAGAGGGAGCGGCTATCACCCCCTCCGACACAAGGGAACACGGACGGCTTTCAATGAACTCACCGGAACTGAAAAAGATACTCGCCACCGTCAAGATATTCGACGGGATGACCGACTCCCACCTGGGGCAGATAGTCCCCCTCCTGCGGCCCGTCAACTGCCAGGCGGGCACGAAGATCATCAACGAGGGCGATCCCGGCATCTCGATGTACATCATCAAGCAGGGCTCCGTCAAGGTGACCCGCACCCAGGACGACGACGACGAGATCTTCATAGGCAACCTCGCGGCGGGCTCCTACTTCGGGGAGCTTTCCCTCATAGACAACCTCCCCCGCTCCGCCAACGTGATCGCGCTGGAGGACAGCTCGGTGTTCCAGCTGGGGAAATCCGACTTCGATGATCTGCTCAAAAAAAACGCCGACATCGCGGTGATCTTCTACCGGAACTGTCTCACGGAGACCTTCGCGCGTTTCCGCAACAACCTGGCGAGCATCACCTTCTCGGAGCACACCCTGCGCGAGAAGAGCGCCGTGCTCGACGTGATCAGCAGGGACCTCTCGGTGGCACAGGAAATCCAGAGCGTGTTCATCAACTCGGAGGCGATGCAGCAGGAGGAGGCGCTGAACGAGCGCGTGCGCCACGACTACCTGTATCATCCCTGCATCGAGGTGGGCGGCGACTTCATGGACATAGTGCGACTGAAGGACGGGCTCCTGGCGGTCATCATCGCCGACGTGGAGGGGCACGGCGTGACCGCGGCCCTGGCCACGGGCATACTCAAGAGCGCCTTCTCCATCCTCACCGCGGAGTGCGGCGACAGGCCGAGCGAACTGATGACCAGGCTCAACGAGCATTTCTCCGAGGTGCTGTCGCGCAAGCTCTTCGCCACCAGCTACTACGCGCTGATCGACGCGAAGGCGCAAAAGATCATCACCGCGAAGGCGGGGCACCATCACCCCCTCTTCTGGAAGGAAGAAGCGAGGGATTTCCTCCCCATGGAGGGCTCCGGCCCCGGACTGGGGATCATCCCCGACGCGGTGTACACCCAGCGGGAGTACGCGTTCGGCAGGGGGGACCGGCTGATATTTTTCACCGACGGCATCATCGAGCAGTTCAACTTCGACCACGAGATGTACAGCCACAAGCGCCTCAAGGAGCTGGTGCGGGGCCTCGTCCAGGCGGGAGAAAAGGACATTCTCAGCAAGATTTACGATGACGTTATTCGATACGCCGACGGCGCCCCCGTGGAGGACGATATCACCCTCCTCATGCTCGAGTTCACCTGAGAGACATGCCCCACGTTCTTTTCGAATACGCACAGTGGCTGTTCCCGCTGGCGATCACCATCCACAACATCGAAGAAGCGCTCCGGCTCCCGGAGTGGTCCGCCCACGCGGCGCGCTTTCACAAGCCGGTGGGCGCCTTCGAGTTCCGGTTCGCCGTCATCGTCCTCACACTGCTTGGATACCTCATCACCCTGCTGAGCTACCTTCACGGCGCGAACAGCGTCGCGACTGGCCTCCTCTGCGCCTACTGCCTCGCCATGCTCCTGAACGCCTTCGTGCCGCACCTCGCCGCGACCGTCGCCCTGCGCCGCTACGCGCCGGGCCTGGCGACGGGGCTCCTCGTCAACGTGCCGGTGACGGCATGGCTGCTCCATCTCGCGTTCGCGCAGGTACACGTGACGTGGAGACTCCTCGCGGTCTCGTCGGTAATCATGATACCGGGGCTGCTCATCTCCATACCGCTGCTATTCGCGGCTGGACGGGCGCTGAATAAATGGAAACATTAACGGCAACCACGGAGGCGCAGAGGGGAAAGACAAAAGATCCGAGACAGGACGTCGAGGTAGGGCCGGTGCAGACACGGATGTCTTCCACCGGCCCCTGCAGAGTGAATTCCGATCACGGAGAAAGCCAAGCCTCCGCGGCGCCTGAGCGGCGGCCTTTTTGCGCTACTTTTT
>JAGODF010000335.1 GCA_017998375.1 Spirochaetota bacterium | reverse complement strand
TAGTTATCGGTACCGGCCCAATTATCATACACCCCGAGCCCCAAGCGCAAGTACTTTTATTCTCCGATACAGTATTTACCTCGCGTCGCGCGCCAGGAGCAGATATTTTGTTGTTACACTCCCCTGGTGCGGATTTCATAACTCACGATTTCGTTGGTAATCGGTTTTTTTTCTTAAATCCGCGTCATTTTTACCGAAAATAAATATACAGGGAGATACCCCTGCGAATATGGATAATATTATGTCTCATTTTAGACCACTACGCGCCGGCACGATTCTTGCACCCCGGGTTCTCATGCCCGCTCTCGGCGCAATCCTTATCTTCATTGCTGGGCTGCCGGCAGGCGCCGAGGAGACTGGAATCACACGGCTCGCCAGCACCGACTCAGACAACCCGCAGGTGAGGTCCATCCGGGACGATGTGCGCCGCGCCATTTACGTGATCAGGAGCCAGAAGGAACCGGCGCTCCTTCCCGAACTCAAGTTTTACAGATACCAGACCGGCAGGGACGACACGTTCTGGACCATCATGTCCAGGACATCCTCGAACATCGACACTCTGATGACGGTTAACGCACTGGGTTCCGCCGCGGACGTATCGCCGGGAAGGACGATTTTCATTGCCAATATGCGCGGCATCATATTCCACAACAGGAACAACACTCCGGTGGAGCACCTCGCCAGGGCATTCAAGATACCCGGCAAATACATACTGCGCGTGAACGGCGACTCCATTGAGGGAAAAAGCCACATCTTCATTCCCCAGGCTGGAATCTCGACGATCGAACGCTCCCTTTTCCTCGGCACCGGTTTTATTGCCCCGCTGATAGACATTCGCCGCACTTCCGGATTCGGCATGCGGCGCGATCCGTTCACAAGGGACCTGCGGTTCCACGGCGGCGTTGACCTCGCCTGCCGTCCCGGTACCAGAGTGTATGCGGCGCGCCCCGGCAAGGTGTCGTTCGCGGGCTACAAGGGCGGGTACGGCCGCGTGGTGGAAATATCGCACTCCCACGGCTACTACAGCATCTACGGCCACCTGAGCAGAATAGCGGTGCGTCCCGGCATGTCCGTGAACACCAATACCGTCATCGGCCTCTCCGGGAATACCGGCCGCTCAACTGGACCGCACCTCCACTTCGAGGTGCGCAGGAATGCCCGTGCCATCAACCCCCACGTTCTCTCCAGGCATTGACCGGCGCATGTGATATTCAATCCCCCTCACTCCCCGGGACTGATTCATTGTTATTGACAAACAATTACCTCCCTGTATCATTCATATCAATGTTTCGCCCTATGCCTTCACATGCGCGACAGCTCATTTACCGGAGAATACGGATGACCTTATTTCGCCTCATGACCGCCGCGACACTCATCCTCGCAGCGCATGCATACGCCTTCGCGGATGTTCCCGCACACCCCTTCTGGACAGAGCTCCAGGACGGCTGGCGTGAAGACAACGATGCGCATGGCGCGGGACGTCCTGTTGTATTCCATGAAGTACTCGGCACCAGGAACATTCCCGTGGAGATACCTATCGCCAGGAAAGTGGCGCGTCCCCGCATGGGCGGCGACCTGGTCATCTACCTGAATGGCGCCTCCGCAGCAAAGGCGTACCTCAACGGCACCCTTCTCGAATACCGGCAGATATCTCCGGCGGAAAAGACATTCGCCGTCCCCGCGTCATTGTGGGGTGATACAAACACACTCCGGCTCGTACTGCCACCGGGTATCGGCCACGCGATCACGGCCCCCCGTCCCGCGCTGTTTCTCACCACTACATCCGGTATCGAGAGGCTTCGCTCCGGTACTATCACCATCGACGCCGAATCGCTGCGTTCCGGAGGAACGATAGATCTTTCAGGCCCCGTATTCCTCTACAAACTCGACCATGACCAGTATAATGCGTTCACCGGCGCCCCGAAGGAAACTTTCTTCCCCCTCGACGGCAGGTATACCGTTTCTGCGCCATCTCCATTGGATCATATCCTGAAGAATCTCGGCCACGACCGGCTCGCCTACGAATTTTTCATTACCTTTTCCGGGGTTGTGGAAACGCCGGTTGTCCTGCGCATGGATACCGTGCGCGGCCCCGACGAGCTTTATATCGACGGCACCCCGGCGGGAAAAACCGGCGTTCCCGGCGACCAGTCTCGGCTTTACTACGACCGTACCAGGATATACTCCCTTCCCGGCACGATGTTCACCCCGGGAAAACCGCACCGGGTGACCGTCATCACCCACCGTCCCACACACTCCGTGTACGGGAGCATCGACGGCCCGGCGTTTCGCATCGCGTCCGCTGACTCGGAATTCGTCGATTTCACCCGGATGGAGATCATAGCCGTCGCCTTCTCCGCGGTGTACCTGATCATCGGGTTATACTACGGGTTTCTCTGGATCCGGCGCGTATCCTACTGGGAATATATCTTCTTCGCCATCTCCGCGATCTGCCTCGCCACGTATTTTTTTCTGAGAACGCAGTCGAAATACCTTTTCTTCGACGACTTTTTCACGCTGAAAAGGATCGAGTATATCATACTCTTTCTCCTCATACCGTCGATGGCGTTGTTCATGCATTTTCTCTTCAAGCCGCGGGGTACCGCGACGGAAAAGATTTTCCGTGTTATTTTTTACCTGTATCTTCCCATCGGACTCGCCTCGGTCCTCATGCCGGTCTTCATACCGGACATCAACACCTGGAACAGGATGCTGGTGTCGGTGCAGCTCACCTGGTCGGTGCCCATGCTGTACATCATCTATCTTATCACCCGGGAAGCCATGTATTTCCTTGTAAAAAAAATATCATTCCCGTTCGGATCCGACCGCTCAGGTCATTTCTTTGATCTCGCTGAACGGGCGCTTCTTGCCGCGCGACGCCCCTGGAATGCCGTCGCCGGCGCCCTCCCCCCCAGGCTGTCCGCGGCCGCGTCGCTCACCGCGCGTCCCTTCGAGCGCCAGGTCCTGGATACCGACGCCGACGGCGCCCTGATGATCACCGCCGTGTTCATCATGCTCGCAGCCGCCGTGCACGATATTCTCCTGGAAAACAACGTCATCTCCGGCACCCGGCTCACGAGCTACGGGACGCTCCTTTTCGTTCTGGGAATCGCAGTGATTCTCACCGGCAGGATTTTCAGGCTCTACGCCCGGGTGGGTGAGCTCAACCGCGGGCTCAACAGCGCTGTCGAAGCGTCGGAAAGACACGCCGGCCACCTGCGGGACATCATCCAGGGCGTCAATGGAGCGTCTCGGGACCTGGTGACGATATCCGAACAGCTCGACGAGATAGGACACTCGTTCGCTTCCATGGCCGAAAACGAGGCGCGCGGCAGCGCCGGCCTCAGCGCCACCTTCCAGGAGCTCATGTCCTCGACCGAGCGCATCAGCGAATCTGCGGAACTCCAGGCCGGCGAAGGCGCAAAAACTACGGCCCTGGTGGAGACCTTCAACGAAACCCAGAAGGACGCCTCGGAGATGATCGGCTACGTCCTGGGACACATCGCCGATATCACCCGGTCGAAGAACGACACCGTCCGTCATTTCAACGACATGATAGGAAAGATGCGGATCATCAACGACGGCGGAGCCCAGATCAACAACTTCGTCCAGATCATCAACGACATCACCGACAAGATCAACCTGCTCTCGCTGAACGCTTCGATCGAGGCCGCCCGTGCCGGGGAGCACGGCCGCGGCTTCGCGGTGGTGGCCGACGAGATCAGCAAACTCGCCGCGGCGACTTCCGACAATTCCAGGGAGATATCGTCGCAGATCAATATCATATTAAACGACATCCGGGAAGGCATGATCGTCGTCGACACGACGAAGGCGTCCACCGACTCCATATTCTCGCTACTTGACGAAATAAATTCGCGCATTGACAGCGTGGAAGGCATCATCCGTCGGCAGAGCGAAGCCTTCGCCAACGTTCTCGACCAGGCGGTGGTGATACACCGTCATGCCATGGAAATCGCCTCGCTCACGGCAAACCAGAAGCGCTCGATGTCCTTAAGCGGAGACACCGTCAATGGTCTTTCCGCCATCGCGGGCAGGATAGAGGAATCCAGCAGGGGAATTCTGTCCCTGACCGGTGAAATCAAGGACAAGACGCAGAGCCTGCGGGGGCTTGTGCAGGGAATAGACTGAAAAGTTTCCCGTCAGTCGATCACGTCGAGAAGCGCGTGGAGGTCCTCGCCGTCCTCGGGATACTCCGCGGTGAGGAATGTCACCAGAAGCTGCATTTCCTTTTTCTTGAAGCCCTGGATTACCTCGTTGCGAATCGTGTTTGCAAGCGGCACGGCGTACTTCTTGTTCTTTCCCGGCAGGGCGATAAGCACCTTGCTGCGGTCGTAGCGCACCGCGAAGTCGGGTTCG
>JAGODF010000334.1 GCA_017998375.1 Spirochaetota bacterium | reverse complement strand
ATCCCCATGACTTCGGCGTGCGGGTGCGGATCCACAGGGTGTCCGGCGGAGAATCGTTGTGGATGATAGCGCACCGCTATCATATATCCGTCGACACGATAATCGCAGCGAATCAATTCCTCACGTCCCTGGACGCACGCGAGGGCGATGAGATAGTGGTGCCCCTGGAGGAAGGCGTCCTGATGCCCGTCGATCAGTTCACGGACGCGTGGCGGATGGCGCGGCGCCTGGGGCTCGACGGCCCCATTCGCGGTGCCTACATGCACGGAGTCTTTGATCTTTTCTCCCTGGACCAGATGCGTTTCGCCTTTTTCCGGAACTGTAAACCGGCCCTGGTGAACGCCCAGATGGAAAGCCTGTACGATATCAAGCGGCAGTTCCAGGCTCCGGTTCTCGGCTATTTCACCTCCATGTTCGGCATGCGCCACGATTCCCATTACGGCGGCATGGCTTTTCACAACGGGATCGACATATCCGGGAAGATAGGGGACCTGATCAGGCCGGTGCGCAGCGGCATAGTCTCCTTCGATGGTTGGATGGACGGCTACGGGAAAACGATCATCATCCAGCACGAGGACGGGTATGTGAGCATGTACGGCCACCTGAACAGGATTTTCGTCAAGAAGGGCGATCTCGTGGGCAAGAATGACATCATCGGGCACCTGGGGACCACCGGGCGCTCCACGGGGCCTCACCTGCACTTCGTGATGAAGCGACACAACGAGTACATCAACCCCCTGCTGTTCATCTGGTAGCGGCGCCAGGCAATTTGGTGCTATCACCCCCGCGTGATATTTCAGGCTGTTAGCTGAAAGCCAATGCTGGGAATCCGGTCATATCACCCCCGCGTGCTATTTACAACTGTTAGACGAAAAGGGGTGCAGGGGCAAAGCCCCTGCAAAAGGCCCTGCCAGGGTACTCTCTATGAAAGATAGTGAAAAAAACTGAATATTTTCATATTTCTTGTTGACGATAGTCCAGGTTTTTTGTACTAATTAAACGAGTGAGTGCTTACTCATTATATCTATAATAATTATTCACGGAGTATGATATGAAATTCTCGGGTTTGTGTATTGGTGTGCCAAAAGAAATAATGACTGGCGAGAACAGGGTCGCGGCGACCCCCGAAACGGTGAAAAAACTTGTGGCCGATGGAGCGAAGGTCCTGGTCCAGGAGGGCGCGGGAGTAGGCGCTTTTTTCGAAGACGAGGAATACAGAACCGCCGGTGCCGTCATCGAATCCGACGTGGAGAAGCTTTTCAAATCGGCTGATATAGTCATGAAAGTGAAGGAACCAATGCAGAACGAGGCCCTGGCGAAGCACGAGCTTGACCTCATGCGGGAAGGGCAGTTGCTGGTGACCTTCATCCACCCGGCAAACCCCATCAATCACAAAATGGTTCAGGACATGGCGAAGAAGGGGGTGATAAGCCTCTCCCTTGACAGCATTCCGAGAATTTCGCGCGCCCAGTCGATGGACGCACTCACGTCGATGAGCACCGTGGCCGGCTACAAGTCGGTCATATCGGCGAGCACCATGCTCCCAAAGTTCATTCCCATGGTGGGAACGGCGGTGGGAATGATACAGCCGGCGAAGATCTTCGTGGTGGGCGCCGGAGTCGCGGGACTCCAGGCCCTCGCCACGGCGAAACGCCTGGGCGCGGTGACCTACGCGGCGGACGTGCGGCCCGACGCCGTGGAGCAGGCGAAGAGCCTTGGCGCGAAAATCGTGGAGACCGGCATTCCGCCCGCGGAGGCGGTGGGTAAGGGCGGATACGCGCGGCACCTTCCGGACGATCTTCTGCTGAAGGAGCGCGAGTCCTTCAAAGATATCATCCGCGAAGTGGACGTGGTGATCCTCTCGGCCCTGGTGCCGGGCCGGCTGGCGCCGATAATCCTGACGGAGCAGATGGTGAAGAGCATGCAGCACGGCTCCATCATCGAGGATATTTCCATCGACCAGGGCGGCAACTGCGAGCTCACAGTTTCCGGCAAGGTCGTGAAGAAGTACGACGTCACCATCAACGGCACGAAGAACATACCCGGTTCCGTGCCGGTGACCGCGACCCACATGTTCGCGAAAAACATCCTGAACTTCGTATCGATACTGGTGAAGGACGGGAAGATCAACATCGACCTGAACGACGAGATCATCAAATCGGCGCTGGTGACGCATGAAGGCAAGCTGGTGCACGAGGGCGCGCTCGAGGCGATACGCGGAGGTAACGGGAAATGAGCGCATGGATAATGCTCGCGGTATTCCTGGTCTGCACCGTCGTGGGATACAAGCTGATGTCGGAGGTTCCGTCGCTACTGCACACGCCTCTCATGTCGGGGATGAACGCGCTCTCCGGAGTGACGGTGCTGGGTGCGCTGGTGACGACCGCCCTCGCCGTGGCGCTGGGAAGCAGGGTGCTCGGAACCGTTGCCGTGGTGCTCGCGATGATCAACGTCGTGGGCGGTTTCCTGGTGACTGACCGGATGCTCAGGATGTTCAAATCAAACAAGTGAGAACGACATGAATTTCGGGATAGAATTCGGCATATATGAAATAGTTTCCATAGTGGTCGTGCTGCTCACGCTCCTGGGGATCAGGCTCCTGGGTTCGCCCCGCACGGCGGTCGCGGGCAACAGGATCGGCGCCCTGGCCATGCTGGGGGCGATACTGGTCGTTCTGGTGCACAACGGCATTCTGGACGTGGCGCTGGTGATTGGCGGTCTGGCGGCGGGATGCTGTGTGGGCGTCTTTCTGGCCGCGAAGGTTACCATGCTCCGGATGCCGCAACTTGTCGCGCTGCTCAACGGTTTCGGCGGGCTGGCGTCGCTCCTCGTCGCCGTGGTGGTCGTCATCGAGCAGTTCGATGGGCTCGACGTGGTGAACCTGGTGGCGGGGCAGCTCGCGATACTTGTCGGCGGGGTCACCTTCTCGGGCAGCATGATAGCGGCGGCCAAGCTCGACAAGAGGATGGACCAGAAGCCGGTGGTGCTCCCGGGACACAGTGTAATAAGCGCGGTCATCCTCGCAATCATGGTCGCGGTTGCCGCGGCGAGCCCTTTCGCGGGCAGAACGGAGACCCATGTTCTAACAGCCGTTGCATCCATCGCGTCGCTCGCGTTCGGCGTGATATTCGCGATAAGGATCGGCGGCGCGGACATGCCGGTGACAATCTCCCTGCTGAATTCGTATTCGGGAGTCGCGGCGTCCATCTGCGGCTTCGCGCTGGGAGACTACCTTCTTATCGCCATCGGGGCGATAGTGGGCGCCGCGGGGCTCATACTCACGCGGATAATGTGCAGGGCCATGAACCGGTCCCTCGTTGACATCCTGACGGGGCGGACCGCGTACACGAAGGGCGCGGATATACGGCAGCCCGAACGGGCGGCGGCGCCGGTCGCGGAGACGCGGAGCGAGGAAGCCCCGGAGGCCCGCTGGGAGCGGATTGTGAACATGTTGAAGGCGGCAAAAACCGTTATCGTGGTCCCCGGTTACGGCATGGCGCTCTCCCAGGCGCAGGCGAAGGTGAAGGAGCTGTACGATATCCTGGCGGGGCAGGGAAAGGAGGTCAGATTCGCGATACATCCCGTCGCGGGCAGAATGCCCGGACACATGAACGTGCTGCTTGCCGAGGTGGATATACCGTACGAGAAACTTTTCGAGCTTGAGGATATTAATCCCATGTTCCGGGAGACAGATGTGGCCGTCATAGTCGGTGCCTGCGACGTGGTGAATCCCGAGGCGATCACCGCCCAGGGCACGCCGATTTACGGGATGCCCATCCTCCATGTCCATGAGGCGAAAAACGTCGTGGTATTCAATCTCGATACGAAGCCAGGTTATTCCGGCGTAGAGAATTCACTCTATGCGAAGGACAACGTGGTGATGTCGCTGGGGAACGCGGAGGAAACGCTCGGGGAGATACTCGGCGGTATCCGGTGAGCGTATTAGAGGTGATGATGCCCGGCCGCTTCAGGCTGGTAGAGTATGTCCTCTATGAGATAATACTGTTCGCTGCCAGCGTCGGCCTTGATGATGGTACCGATGGCGCTGCCCAGCGCCTCGGCGCCGATCATCGAGAGTATGGACAGCTTGTCGCGTGATCCGTCGCAGTCCTGGGGATATACCAGGGAGTATGTTTCCTTCATCCCGTTGCCGATGTTTTTCAGGCTGAACTTGGAGTTCATCGTGACTACATTGGATTTGACTTTCCTGGGTTCAATCGGTTTGCAGTGGGTGAGCGCTTCCTTCAGCTTGCGGATGGTGAGCCTTTCGGCCGGGCTGTCGCTTTTTGATTCTTGAATCAGCCGGTTGATCCGTTCGTAATCTAGCCTGGTGAAGACCTTTCCCCCTTTCATACATCCCCCATTTTCTATACAGGTATGATC
>JAGODF010000333.1 GCA_017998375.1 Spirochaetota bacterium | reverse complement strand
TACGGGCTTCAGGGGAGCATCTTCACCGCGGATATCAACTCGGCGGTCAATATCGCCATGCAGCTCGATGTGGGAACGGTTCAGATCAACGCGAAGACCCAGCGCGGGCCCGACCACTTCCCTTTCATGGGCACCAAGTCGTCGGGGCTGGGCACACAGGGTACTCGTTACTCAATAGAGGCCATGACGAGGATGAAGTCCATCGTGCTGAACCTTTCGGAGAAGGGGAAGGTGGAACTGGCCTGTTCGGCGGAATGAGAAAGCCCGCGCCCGAGTGACGGCCTATGCCGGGCTCAACTCCTTCTGCAATCGCACGAGTTCCGTGTTGATCAATTCCCACAGGCGCTTCGAGAGCTCCTCCTCGGTCGCGCCGGCGAAGCTTTCGTACGGCACCTCGTCGAGCACGCGCACGCGGATGCGGTGCGTACCGTGGAAATTGATGCTGTACTTCGGCAGGGCGTGGCGCGTTCCCTCCACCACGACGGGCAGTATCGGCACCTTCATCTTCTTCGCGAGGATGAAGGCCCCCATCTTGAACGGCTTGAGGTGCCCGTCCGGGGAGCGCGAGCCCTCGGGGAAGATGAAGATGGAGCTCCCCTCGGCAAGACGTTCCTCGGAATCGGCCATCATCTGCGCGATGCTCTCCTTGTCCCCCCTGCGAAGCTTGATGTAGCGGTTCATCACCATGTTCCAGCCGATGAGCGGGATTTTGAATATCTCGCTCTTGGACACCCACTTGAAGTGCACGTAAAGCCTGAAGAGCACAAGGATGTCGAGCTGTGACTGGTGGTTGGAGACGATGACGTAGGTGGCGTCGCGGCGGATCTTCTCGCGGCCCTCCACGCGTATCTTCCACGCAGGCACTATATAGGTATAGAAAGCGCCCCAGTAGCAGGTGTACAGATGGAGGAGGCGCAGCCGCCGGTCGAACGGGCGGGTGAGTAGCCATATGAGCACGGCGATGAAATAATAGAAAATGGACGTACTGACGATCACGGTGAGGATGAGTATCGATATGAACCGGTCCATGTGATTGTCCTGGGTTTCTGAATGCGCGTCGATACGGCAGTTCTTTCAAAAGAAGCGGATTTAGGCAAATATT
This sequence comes from Spirochaetota bacterium, assembly GCA_017998375.1. Taxonomy (GTDB): domain Bacteria; phylum Spirochaetota; class UBA4802; order UBA4802; family JAGODF01; genus JAGODF01. The sequence continues at coordinate 3,294 of JAGODF010000333.1, read as the reverse complement.
TTATGGGGTGCGGCATGGAAATCGGCGGCTTCGAAAAGGTGTACAATAGTGTGTTGATCATTCACCGATCTTCACATTCGGAGTAAAGAGGCGTAAGCGTCGTGCCCTCCGTCTTCGGGAAAAGAGACCTCGGCGCACAGGCACGACCGGTGCCCGCAATGGCAGAATCATCCAATCACCAGACGAAAAGGGAGTCCGGCTTGACATACGGCCTCCGACGTGATAGTGAAGCGGGTGGACTTCTCATCCCCTGTCAGCGAGGTGGAATCATGTCAAAGGTTCCGATGTTCGCGCTCTATGCCGTCCTTCTTGCCGTCATGACGGTCATCGCGGCGTGTTCGGCCGAAAAGGCCGGCGACGGAAAAATCGTCGACCAGCACGGCAAGTCGATCGAGCCGATACCCGCACCGGAGGCGCTTGATTCACGGCAGATCGAAATCGTTAGAAAAATCGACCTGCTCGATGAGAGCGGAAAGCTCGCGGTGACCGGATGGGCCCGTACCCCAGTTGTTAGATTCAATCCGGATAACATCCGCGCCGACGCCCGGCGCGTCAAGAAATGGGAGCACTATACATTTTACGGCGGCCGCTACGCGGGCGGCGTCACCATCTCGGACATCGCCACGGTGGGCATGGGGAGCGTCGAGCTCTTCGACATGGAGACCGGCAAAGAGGTCCTCGCGCGCACGCTGATGGTGCGCCCTGGCGCGATCGTCTTTCCCGGCGATCCGAAAGGGGATCTGGAGTTCCGCAAGGGAAACTCCTTTATGGTTATACGAAAACAGAACGGCCTCCGGACGGCGGAATTCCGTTTCGACGAGCGCGAGGGGGGGGAAACGATCGCGGGAAGACTCGTCTTCCGCGAGCACGGGCCCGAGGCGCTGGCAATCATCACCCCCTTCGACGATCCGCTCCACTTTTTCTACGAGTACAAGGTGCCGTCCCTCTCGGTCGAGGGGGAGATGTCGTATCGCGGAGCGACCTATCCGGTAAAAAGCGGCGAGAGCTTCGGCGTGCTGGACTGGGGCCGCGGCGCGTGGCCGAAAAAGAACCGGTGGCTGTGGGCCGCGGGCGGGCACACGGTGAAGGGGAAGCTGTTGAGTTTCAACCTGGGCTACGGCTTCGGCGCGAAGGCGGGCTCCACCGAGAACGGAGTCGTGTACGGCGGCCGCGTGCACAAGCTCGGCCGGGTGGTGTGGAAGTACGACGTCTCCGATTACATGAAGCCGTGGACCTTCACGTCCGACGATGGCAGGTGCGAGTTGAGCCTGCGCCCGGCCTACCTGCTCCACTCGGACATCACGCTCGCGCAGATGTTCGGCTTTCTCAGGCAGCTGTGGTCGCTTTTCTCTATGTCCGAGATCATGGAGATCGTCGCCACCGAGGCCTACCTGAACAAGGCCATAGGGTATTATACGGGTTTCGTCGTGCTCGACGACGGCACGCGGCTCGAGGTGAAGGACATGCCCGGCTTCGCCGAGGTGATGTACCAGGTGTGGTGAGGGGAGTCATCGCCATCTGCCGGCGAGATACAGGACCAGGCTGAGCACGGCGCTTATCAGAAGGCCGCTTGCCAGCGGTACGTGGACGCTGAAATGCTCTTTCCTGATGGTGATGTCGCCGGGGAGCCTGCCGAGATGTCGTATGACGGGCAGCGAGTCTCCGTACAGCACGAACACCCCGGCGAGCGCGATGACGATGCCGAGGATGATAAGGGTCTTGCCGATATCCATGATGTTAATCTGCGGAGGAAACGATGATCCGTAAAGCACAATTCGCGGCGCGCCGCACACCCGCCTCCACCGCCACGGGTGCGGGAAGCCGATGAGCGCCGTCCACGCCGCCTCCCTGGAGCCCTTCGAGACCTGCTCGATACGGCCGCCCACCGAGAACGCCAGTCTGAGTTTCCGCCTGACGCGCAACTGCCACTGGAACAAGTGCGCCTTCTGCCCGGTGTACAAGTGCGGCGCGCGCTTCTCCCGCCGCTCCATCGACGAGGTATTCGCCGATATCGACCGCGCCGCGGCGCTCGACGATTACCTGTACGAGCGCGGCATCGGCTTTCCCGTGTACACCACGGCAGATTACGCGCGCGCCGCCGGCGTGGCCGGGGAGATCCGAAGGGCGCGGTGGGAGGCGGGAGCGCTCGATCCCGTCGGCCCTGATGAAGAACCGGTCGAAGTGAGCCCGCGCATGCGCTGGTTCATGCAATGGTTCCGGGACCGTCCGTCAATCGAGGATTGCGTGTCCCAGCTCGTGAGCTGGCGGATAGCCGGAGGGGCGACCTGTTTTCTCGGGGATTCCGACGGCCTTGTTCTGAAGGCGGATTTTCTGTGCGCGGTGCTGGGAAGGCTGCGGGAGCGATTCGGTTCGATACGGCGCTTCACCGTATACGGCAGGACGCGATCCGCGGCGCGGCTGCGCTCACTACGCGAGCTCGAGCGCATGCGCGAGGCCGGTCTCAGCCGCGTGCATTTCGGGATCGAAAGCGGGAGCGACCGCGTGCTCGAGGCGGTGCGAAAGGGCGTCACGGCGCGGGATCACGTTGACGGCTGCCGTGCGACGCGCGAGGCGGGGCTGTCGTGTTCGGTATACGTGATGCCCGGCCTCGGAGGCGCCGCGCTTTCGCACGAACACGCGCGCGAAACGGCGCGCGTTCTGGGCCTGGCCCGCCCGGAGTACGTCCGCCTGCGGAGCCTCGAAATCTTCCCCGATTCGCCGCTCGAGGAGGAATTCCTGTCGGGGCGTTTCGTCCCCTGTACCGAGGAACAGGTGGCGCGTGAGATCCGCGTAATTATTGAGGCGACCGGAGGTGAAATGGAAATCGCGAGCGACAGCGCGTCCAACCTTCTGGAGATCTACGGCCGCCTGCCTGAGGACCGTCCGGCCATGCTCGAAGAGATCGACCGCTATCTCGCGCTCTCTCCGCGAGAAAAACTGGAGTTCAGTTTCAGGCGCCGCCTCGGCGCCTTTGCGGGACAGTACGGCGGCATCACCGATGATATCGAGGAGGCCCTGGAGCCTCTGCTGAAAAACGGGCGGATCGACCTCTCCCGCGCCGCCGACGCGCTCCTCTCCTCGCTCATCGCGCTTGTCCGGGGAAAGCTCATGCCGTGAGCGGTCCGGAACAACGCGTAAAAAACTGGACAGGCGAACGCTGCGATGGCATCAGGGGTATTATGAAGAAATCGACCATCATACTCTTCGGCGACCCGGTCCTCAGGGAAGAGGCTCGGCCCGTGGTCGCGTTTAACAAAAAGCTCGGCGCGCTCATCGACGGCATGCGCCTCACGC
>JAGODF010000332.1 GCA_017998375.1 Spirochaetota bacterium | reverse complement strand
GAGATGTTTATAAAATGCAGGTACCAGTACATGTTCGGGTAGATCTGCTCGTCGCCGGAGGGCAGGATGTCGAAGGGGATGATGGAAAAGCCGCGCGAGGTGAACTTGCGCGGGATCCCCATGTTCGCGTCGGCGGTGAAGGCGTTGTACGGCCTGCCGAGCAGCGCGATGACCGGCTTCGCCGACGCGCGCGACTCCTCGATGGCCCGCCTCCCCAGCTCCGCGGCCTTCTTCATGTACTCTTCCTGTTTCTTCAGCGCCACCTCGAAGGCGAGCCTCGCCTCCCGCGCCGTGAAGCCGAGCCCCTGGCCCAGGTCGATGAACGACTCCGCGGCCTTCTCCTTCCCGTAATGGAAGGTGACCACGGGTGACAGGTATTTCTCCTCCGGTATCTCCGGGAACGCCTTCTTGATGTAGTACGGCAGGCCCTGGGTGATGGGGCAGAAGTTCCCAGGCATCTTCTCTTCCAGGCTCTCCATGTCGCGGAAGTGCGGCACGAAGATGTAGTCCACGCCGCGGTCGAAGCAGTCCTGCACGGCGCCGTGGGCTATCTCCGCCGGGAAACAGTAGGCGCTCTCCACGCGCGCCGTCCCCTCGCGCGAGATGTTCTTCGAAAGCTCCAGCTCCACCCCCAGCTCGTGGAAGAACCAGGAGTAGAACGGCCAGAGCGTGTAGATGGAGAACGCGCGCGGCACGCCCACCAGGATGTCCCGCTTCTTCTCGAAGCGCGCGGGATCCGGAGCGCACTCGTCGAAGAGGAGCGAGTTCCGCATCTCGACGTAGTTCGGAATGGAGGCTTCGTCCACCTCGCGGTTCTTCCGCTGGTTGGCGTACTTGTTGCAGCGACCGCCGAACATGTACTTGTGGCCGTTGACGTTGAGCACCTTGATAGGGCAGAAGTTGTCGCAGGCGCGGCACTTGAACTCGCGCTCGTACACGATCTCGGTGTTGATGATATCGTCTATCGCCCAGGACTTCTTCTGGATGAGGCCCTCGCGGAACTTCTGCCGCGCCAGTATCCCCACGCCGAAGCAGCCCATGAGCTCCGGGTCCGGCGGCACCAGTATGTTCTTGTTCAGGAGCATGGCGAACGCCAGCGGCACCGCCCTGTTCTTCGCGACACCTCCCTGCAGCACGATGTTCCCGCCGATGGTGCGGTTCCCCACTACGCGGTTCAGGTAGTTCGATACGATCGAGGTGACGATGCCCGCGGTGATGTCCTCGCGGTGCGCGCCCTGGTTGATGGCGCTGCGGATGTCGGAGTTGATGAAGGCCGAGCAGTGCTCGCCGAACTTCAGCGGTTCCGCCGCCTGGACGGCTATGTCGCCGATAAGGTCCGCCCGCGGGATGTTCAGGTCGCCCTGCGCCGACTCCTCCAGGAAGGAGCCGGTCCCCGCGGAGCAGGCCTCGTTCATGGCGTAGTCGATGGGCACGACGTTCTGGAGGTAAATGTACTTCGCGTCCTGCCCGCCTATCTCGAAAATGGTGTCGATCTCGGGCCGGAAGAAGGTGGTTCCCACGGCGTGGGCGATAATCTCGTTGTAGACAGCGGGCGTCTCCAGGAAGACGCCGAGAATCTCGCGCGAAGAGCCGGTGGTGGACGCCAGCGTGATGCTTATGGGCGCGTCGCCTATCTCGTCCCTCACCTGCTTCTTTATCTCGATAAGGCAGTTCTTCAGCGCCTTCACCGGGTCGCCGTGCGTGCGCCCGTAGTACGAAGCCACCATCTCGTCGGTCTCGATGTCGATGAGGCAGGCCTTTGTGGTGGTGGAGCCGCCGTCCACGCCCAGGATGTACTCGCGCCCGGCCTTCACCTTGCCGTGTTTCGACTCCAGGTAGGTCACCCTGCCCTCGGCGGTCTTCAGGCTCTTGAAGCGCTTGAACTGGATCTTCGCGGGCTTCAGCAGCTTTTCCAGCGGGGGAAGCACGCCGCCCGTGGTCTTCGCCAGGAGCGCCGCGCCGAACGCCTCGAAGTACGGCGCCTGTTCCGGCACGATGAACTCGATCTCCGGAAGCCGCTCGCGGATGTACTGTAGGATGTATTTATTCAGGGTGACGCCGCCGGTGAGGAGCACGCGCGCGCTTCAGGAAGTCTATCACCTTCGTCGCCATCACGTCACTCAGCGAGAGGACGATATCGCCCTTGGTCGCCTCGCCCTTGTTCAGCCTGTGCGTGCAGTCGCTCTTCATGAAGACCGAGCAGCGCGACGAAAGCTTAAGCACCTTGCTCTCCGCCGGGATGGCGTTGATATCGTCCAGCTTCATGTCCATGCGCGCCAGCTGCTGCTTGAAGAACTCGCCGGTCCCGGAGGCGCACTTGTTGCCGGAAAAGTTCGTGATGATCTTCTTATTCTGGTCGACGGTGTAGACCACCAGGTCCTCCCCGCCCAGGGAGACCACCGCGTTCACGTCGTGGCGTATGTGCTTCAGCGCCTCCTCGATGCAGAGCGGCTCGATGACGCTGTTGATGTTCAGGAGGTGGCGGCCGTCGTTGCCGGTGGCCATCGACTTGAGCGATGCCGGCAGGTCCTTCGACGACAGGATGCGCTTCAGCGCGTCCGGGAAGTTCCCCTCGTGCGGAAGCACCTCGCTCCAGAGGATGGAATAGCCCTCCAGCATGGTCACCTTCACATTGGAGGAGCCGATGTTGATACCGAGACTGTGCATGAAAAAACCCCGTTACGATGAAAATTTCGTTATCTATTCAATCGACCGCCGGCTTTGTCCATGATTTTTTATTAAAATGGCATTGAGAGCTGCATAATATATACCCCTGGTTTAGCAATAATCGATTTTACAATTTTTTATTAACCCCTCAGCCAAAGAACAGGAAAAATTCAATGTTTCCGCGCCATAAGTCGTACTTATCACGGGACGATACAATGTATCCACCGTAATATTACGACCGGAGCCGGTGCCGTGAAAAAAGCATCCCAGGACCAGATGATAAAGAACCTCCTCCGGGATTATCCCGTAGACGCGCTGGAGTTCTTTAAACCGGAAATACTCCAACGCTACGGAAGGCCGGTCAAAATACATTTTCACATACAGGAGATAAAGAAGCATTCACATAACGACAGGAACCTGAAAAACGATATCGCGGTAAGCTACACGTTTCAAGACGGGAAACGGGTGATCCTTGTCCTGGTTGAACACTGGTCAGACAGGGCGAAATTCGACATTTTCCGCTTCGCCCACTACCTGATAGATCTGGCCTACCGGTTCCCCGGAGTAGAAATTCTGCCCGTTGCGCTTTTTACGGACAGATCCGAAAGGTGGATTAAAAGACCACCATCGGAATTCCGCGTTTCCTGTCTTGAGGAGACATACTTGTTTTTCAGGTATCATATCATCCGAATGAAAGACCATGACGCGGAGCGGTACCGTCAGACAAAAAACCGTTTTATCGCGGTAATGCGGTCCGCCATGAAGTACGAGCTTGATAAAAAGATTGCCCTTGCCGTTGAATTCATACACAACTATGGACATATTGAAAAAGACATACGGAACGTGGAGAAAAACATAGAAATAATCGAATTTTTTCTTGAACTTCAGGATGAAGATAAGGCTACTATAGTAGAAGGACTGGAGGAGAAGCCGGAGGTGAATATGACGATTGTACAGGAATTGAAAAAAAGGGCATATCGTGATGGCCTTCAACAAGGCAGGCAGCATGGATTCCAGCAGGGAAGACAAGAGGGATTGGAGAAGGGCATACAGAAAGGCATACAGAAAGGCTTGCAGAAAGGCCTGCAGAAGGGGATACAGCAAGGAATTCAGCAGGGAATAACAAATAAAGCCATGGAAACAGCCCTGGCGCTCCTGGACGAAAACATGCCCCTGGAAAAGATAGCCCGCGTCACCGGGTTGAGCGTACGGAAAGTCAAGGCCCTCAGGAAACCGTGAAGGCGCGATTGGCCAATCGCGTCTTCATGGGGTCATCGTTTTCTCGTCCGGAAATTTGGATATTGACAGGACAGTCTATTCATGAAAGAATACGGCATCGAGGTCATGATCGATGCGAAACATAAAGCCAATAATCACACTATCAGAACAGAAAAGGGAAAAGGACACGCGGTCATTCTGGATGTCCAAGACACCCGGGGAGAGAATTGAGGCCGTGGAAACCATCCGAGAGCATTATTATTCAATGCTGGGATACGAAGAACCGCCAAGGATAAAAAAGATTATAAAACTGATCCGGATCGGCTGATATTTGCAGAAAGAATAAACAGAATTCCGCGAGGCACCGCCATGTCATCATCCCGCATACTCACCGAATACAACAACGCGCGCTACGTCCCCGGGCAGAAGAAGGGCCATTACGAGAGCTACTTCCTCCGCGCGAACCACCCGTCGCGGCCACTCGCGTTCTGGATACGCTACACCATCTTCTCCCCGCACAATAATCC
>JAGODF010000331.1 GCA_017998375.1 Spirochaetota bacterium | reverse complement strand
ACGGACAGGCCCTACCTGTACTATGTCCTGTACATCCTCGCCATGGGCATATCCCAGATGGGGCAGAACGGTCTCCTGTACCAGTTCCTCGCCGCCTGGCGGGACCCGCCGCCCGTGCACTTCATTCCCTACACCCAGGCGGCGCTCATCACGGCGATCTACCAGTTTTCCCAGTCGTACCTGAACACCCGGGAGCACGCGAAACGGCTCCATCGCGTCATGAACTTTTTGAAGTACGCCGCGGCGGTCTACTTCCTCACGCCGCTGTTCCTCGACTACACCGCCTGCATTCTCATCGGCGTGTCGATGACCTTCGTCATGATACCGCTTATAATCGCAAGCGGCATCTCGGTGATGCGCACCGGGTACCGGCCCTCGTACTATTTCATGGCCGCGTGGTCGGTGATGTTCGTCGCGGGCACCCTCTTCCTGCTCCGGGTCATCGCGGTGATCCCGCACAACACCTTCACCAACTATATTCTCCACATGGGGACCTCCGTGGAGGTGGTGCTGCTCTCCCTGGGACTCGGCGACCGTTTCAACCTCATTCGAAAGGAAAAGGAACGGATCGCCAGCGAGATGAGGATAGCGCGGAACATCCAGAAAACGCTCATCCCCCGCGAGGTGCCGCGGGTGCCGGGCCTTCGCGTGCACGCGGAATACATTCCCATGGAGGACGTGGGCGGTGACCTCTACGATTACCACGAGGTGGGCGGCACAAACCTGGGGGTCATGGTGGCGGACGTTTCCGGGCACGGCGTGCCCGCGGCCCTCGTCGCGTCCATGGTGAAGGTATCCTTCTCGCTCCAGTCGGCCTGCGCGGCGGCGCCGCGCGACGTCATAGGCGGAATGACGGACATCCTCCGGGGGGAGCTTGCCGGGACCTTCATCACCGCGGGCTACGCCTACCTCGACATGGAACGCCGGGAGCTCTCTTTCGCCAAGCGCGGCCACCTGCCCCTCTACGTCCACCGGGAAAGGAGCGGCGAGGTGCTGCGGCTCTCACCGAGGGGCGCGCTCATCAGCCGCCTCCCGCTGTCGGACCTCGGGGAAGAGAGAGTGGCGCTGTTCCGTGGGGACAAGCTCGTGATGTTCACCGACGGCATCATCGAATGCAGGAACAGGGAGGGAGAGATATTCGGTTTCGAGGGACTGGAATCGTTTCTGAAGGAGAACCACCGGCTCTCGCCCGGGGACTTCTCCGGGAAGCTTATCGGGACGCTGGGCGCGTGGAGCCGTTACCGGGAATCCTTCGACGACGATATCACCCTGGTCGTCATCGACATCGACTGAAGCCGTTCCTTCAGGAGCGCTCCAGCCCGGAGACGATGACCTCGCGGGCTCGCGCCATGAGCTCCCCGAGGTTGTCGTCGTTGTATCCCTCGATGCTCATGGGCGGGTGTATCGTCACCCGCGCGCGTCCAGGGAAAAGCGCCATGGTGTTCGTCGGCAGGATCTTCCCGGTTCCCGATATCGTGATGGGCAGGAGCGGAAGCTCCAGGTCCAGCGCCATTTTGAAAGCGCCCTTCTTGAACTCGCCCACCGAGCCGTCCCTGCTCCGCGTCCCTTCCGGGAAGAATATCACCGAAGTGCCGTTGACGATTTTCTTCTTCGCATCCCGGAGCGAGGCTAGAGCCCTTTCGTGGTTGGACCGGTCGATAAAGATGTGGCCCACCTTCTCGCAGCCGATGCCCAGCCCCGGGACCTTCCGGAGCTCGTGCTTCATCACCCACTTGAAATCGACGCCAAGCCAGCCGTAAAGGACGAAGACGTCGTAGTGGCTCTGGTGGTTGGAGACGATGACGTACGACTGCTTCTTGTCGATGTTCTCCCTGCCCTTCACGGACACGCAGATGGGCGTCATGTAGCCGTTGAGGCGGGACCAGATGGACCCGCAGATGTAGCTCGCGATCCTGGCGCCCGCCAGGGGCACCATCAGGATGGTGAGGAAACCGAAGAACAGCGTCGATACCGTGAGATAGGGGATGAAGATGAGCCACTTGTACGGCTGGTAGAGAACGTAGAGTACCTTTCGCATCGGCGCCCCCCCGGAGTGGTTGATGATTGTCGCGGCACGGATTTCCCCGCACCCGAAGGCGCCCGCGTCGCGCAAACGTACACCGGGATTGAAGAATGTAAAGCAGAAATTGGCGCGACCGCGCTCTCTTTTGCTGGACAGCCCGCGGTGCCGGGTGTACGATAGGCGCTTTCCGCCCGGCGCACGCCGCGCGCTGATCACGAAAATCGTTAACGGGAGCGCACGCACCATGACAGCATCACGCGGCTCATCGACGCGCTGGATCATCTTCTGGGTGCTGGCCCTGGCGTACATCCTGGTCTACTTCCACCGGCTCTGCACCGCCGTAGTGGCCGTCGACATGATGCGCGACCTCGCCGCCGGGGCCACGCTCATCGGCGTCCTGGCGTCGGCCTATTTCTATCCCTACGCGCTGATGCAGCTCCCGGCGGGGCTCCTCGCCGACTCGCTCGGCCCGCGCCGCACCATCACCATCTTCTTCCTCGTCGCGGGGATAGGCTCCGCGGTCATGGGACTGGCGCAGACGGCGCCCGTCGCCATCGCGGGAAGGCTCCTGGTGGGAATAGGCGTTGCGATGCTCTTCGTCCCCACCCTCAAGGTGCTCGCGTCGTGGTTCACGCCGCGCGAGTTCGCCTCCACCACGGGGATCCTCGTGGCGATGGGCGGCGTCGGGTCGCTGACGGCGGCGGCGCCGCTCGCCTTCGCGAGCGCGCGCATCGGCTGGCGCATGTCGTTCATGGCGGTGGCCGCGCTCACGCTCGTCGCGTCGGCGTTCATCTGGCTCATCGTGCGCGACAGGCCGGACGAGGGATCGGCAGAGCACGCGGCGGTGGCGGAGCACCACGACGGTGAATCTATCAGCCTGGGAAAAGGCATCGGCATGGTGCTCCGCGAGGCGCGCTTCTGGCCGCTGGCCGCGTGGTTCTTCTTCACCTCGGCAATCTTCTTCTCCTACGGCGGGCTCTGGGGCGGGCCGTACCTCATGCAGGTGCACGGCATGGACCGCGCCCAGGCGGGCAACGTCCTCTCCATGATCGCCGTGGGGATGATAGTCGGCAGCCCCATGCACAGCTTCCTCTCGGACCGCGTCTTCCGCGCCCGGAAACCGGTGATCCTGCTCTGCTGCTTCGCGACGCTGGGGATCGCGGCGTCCTTTTCCTTTTTCACCGCATCTCTTCCCGTGCCGGCGCTCTACGCGCTCACCTTCGGGCTCGGCTTCTTCTCCAACGCCATCGTCGTCATCGGTTTCACCATCACCAAGGAGATGTATCCGCTCTCCATCGCAGGGACCGCCACGGGCCTGGTGAACTTCTTCCCGTTCATGGGCGGCGCGGTCTTCCAGCCGGTCCTCGGTTACCTGCTGGACCTGCAGGGGAAGGCGGGCGATGCCTACACGCTCGCGGGATACCGCCACGCCTTCCTGGCACTGCTCGGCTGCGCGGTGGTGGCGCTGGCGTCGGCGTGCTTCGTGAAGGAGACGATGCGAAAGGCGGGAGGATGATGGGAGCGCCATCACCCCATCATACGCCGCTTTTCACTTGACGCATCACCATTCACCGTGTATCATTTATACATGAAGGTCATCGGGAACAAAAAAGTACGAACTCCGGAAGAGAATCTACGGCTGCTCGAGGAACTGGTGAACGAAGCCGCGAAACTCCATCCCCGTGAAAAAAAGAAAGGCTTGGTGATACGGTTTAAAACCTGGGACGACCTCTACCGGTTCACCGTCACCAGGGCTGCGCGGGGATTATGATAGACCGGCACCGATTGGTAAAAATCTGCGGCGTGCTCAACAGGCACGGCGTCGTCTACGCGGTAGCCGGCGGATATGCCTGTGCCCTTCACGGTCACGCCCGCATGACTGAAGATGTCGATATACTCCTGCTCAACGACACCGGCAATCTCGAAAAGGCCATCGCCGCGATCCGCGAGTTGTTTCCCGCGGTCGTTGACGATATAGGCGTGTCCGATATCCGGGAAAACGTGGTTCTGAAGGTAGTCGACGACATCGAGGTAGATCTGAGCGTCAAGGCGTGGACCGTGGACTACTCCGACGCGGAACCTGACATCCTGCACGCGGAAATCGACGGCATCGACATCCCGTATCTCGGCATCGGCACGCTTATCAGGAGCAAGGAAACAATGCGCGAGATCGACCAGTGGGACATCAAAGTGCTCCGGGAGATACAGAAGCGCGGAAAGCCGCATCGGTAAGGCCTGTTCGCGCTCCGGGCGCCATCACCCTCTAAAAAAACAAAGGGGCTGTCCGAAAACAAGGACAGCCCTTTCTTTATAATTCAAAGCCTTGTAATCATACCGCAAGGCTCATTTTCAGGAAATTATGGGCTATACTTGCTAAACCCCACTCAATATTGACTTTC
>JAGODF010000028.1 GCA_017998375.1 Spirochaetota bacterium | reverse complement strand
CTGTTGTTCTCGCTCTCCGCTGCTGATTCACGGCGCGGCGATATCGATCTCATCTCGCTCGTGGCGCGGGCGGCGCAGCACGGCGGGGACCCCGGGGGCATTTTCCGCCATCCCGACGCACTCCTCCTCGACATGATAGGCCACAGCAGTGACATCGCCGAGGGAAGGGAGACTTCCCGCGACGCGCGCATCGACCTGCTCGCTCCGCTGGGGCTTTTTCTCCATCTTGTGATCAATCCCCGCCGGGGCGCGTCGGTCCTTCTCGAATCCCTCCGTTTTGCGCGGTTCATCACGCCCGACGCCCACGCCATCGCCGCCTCTGCCATACTTGCCGCGATACTGGCGGAACTTATCACCCTGGATGACACTGAGGTCACGCCGGAATTCTTTATCGAAAAATCACGGGACGTCGTCGCGGCAATACGCGCGGAATCAGCGGCGATATTCGAACTGAAGATCAACCCGGAGACCCTTGCCGTGTGCGGGGAGCGCGTCGCGACGGCCATCGCCCTCCTCGCAAAGGCCGGCTCCGCCGCGGAAGCGGAGCCCCTCATCTGCGAGCACGCGCGGGGCCTCCTGAAACACAACATCACTCGCGCCACGGTCAATCACCCGCTGACGCTGGCGCCCTTCGCGCTGGCGCATGTCTGCTTTCCCGGCGGAGGGCCCGGCTCCGTGTTGTACGCGGCAGCTTCCGGTGGCGGCGCCGCGGGGACACTGGCCTCCACGGCGGGGACGCTCGCGGGCGCGCTTCGCGGAGAGGACGATATACCCGAAGAGCTGCGGGACGGCCTGGTGAACAAGACGAGGATAGGCGCGTACCTGAACGCGATCTCCTCCGGGAGAACGGGCGGGGACACGATGAAGGAGTTTCTCGACTCGGAGGCGGCGCTGACGCGCAAGGAGCGTGAAGAGCTGCAGGCGAGGCTGCGGCACGTGAAGGTGAAGGAGAAAAAGCCGAAGCCGGGGCGGGACCGCGAGCGGGAGCTGAACCGGCACGTCGTGGAGAGCTGGACGAAGCTCGACAGGGCGAAATGGCGGAAACAGAAGAAGGACGACTACAGCGAATAGGTGGTCATGTACTTCAGCATCTTCTCCTTGTACTCGGGCCTGGTGAGCCACTTGCCGGTGGCGTAGGCTATCATCTCCGGCACGTCGCCGGAGCGCGAGAAGATCCCCCCGGAGCTGGTCACGATCTTCCTGCTGAACGATCCGTAGGAACTCTCGCAGGCCCCCACGGAAAACAGCTTTTCACCGCTCATCGCAGGCCTTAAAAAGTAGACGGAGATGTTGACGGTAACGCCTCCCTGCCATGCCGCGAAAAAGCCCGCCCATCCCAGGGTCTCGTCCAGCACCGTGATGAGCGCGCCAGGATGGAGCTGGTCACCGTGAAGGCGGTTGATATCGGAACCGCGGACGTTTTCCAGGCTGTCCGTGATGCTGCACTTCATGTACACGCACTCGTTGTCTATCTCCTTGAACTTGAAGGTCCGGTACTTGTGATGGGCCTGGGCTTCCTGGTTGTAGACGATGCGGCTGGAGAAATTGGGCATCACCAGCGGGCTGGAACTCACCACGGGCTTGCCGATAAGCTCCCTGAATCCGTCCATTTCGCTCCGGTACATCTCCCGTGCCGGAGATTCTATCGTACAGGTGAGATAGGGACTGCCGCCGCTCTTTTTCTCGATGGCGCCGGTAAAGGTTCCGCCCCGCCGGTCCATCTTCATCACCACGTCGTCGCCTATGAAGAGCCTTTCCCCGCCGAAACGGAAACTCGCCAGCATGGGATACCGGAGCGTGTCGTCGTGGAGGAGGTCCGCAAGCTCAACGAGGGAGGTCATTCCCACGCCGCCGTGGGGTATCCCTGGCCATCCCTGGTGACGCAAATCTATGATCATTTCCGTCCGGATGCTGTCACGGTCGATGGAATAATCCGAAAAGAGGAAGCGCCCTGAATCGCAGAAATAGCAGCCCTTGTGTTTCTCCCCTTTTTCGCTCATACACTGATGCTGGATCATCAAGTCCCCGGATAAGAAGTATGCAAATAATAAATACTGTACAACTTCCTCAACCTAATAAACATACCACAACTATCCATATTTAACAATTTTTTTATTTTCCCGCAAATAGTCGTGATTACCGTGCCTGCTCACGCACTGCGGGAATCCCGGGTGGTCAATGCAGCATATTGATGACGGAATATGAAAATATTTGACAAAATTGTTCGGATATACTAATATTCAATATTGCGACGCGGCCCGCGTTGCGCGTCATAACAAGGGAATGTTTTTTTATGACTTACTACAGGGAGGTGCGCAGATGCGAATCTTTGTCATATTATCCATTTTCATCCTCTTTATCTCGGTGCCCCTGGCATCCCGGGAAATCGATTACCAGTTGATCAACATCGAGAAAGTGTCCCGCTACACCGAGGACAGGATCGCCTTCCAGCATATAGAGCTGGACGACAAAATGATGGCGAAAAATCCCAACACGGACAGCTCCGTCGCCAGCCTTCTCATGATCAAGGACAAGAAGATGTACCTGATCAAGGACGGCTACGACGACCTCAAGGACATACCGCTGAAGAGGACGCTCCTTGAAATCGAAGACAAGCAAACCGGCGACTTGAGCCTCACTCCCATCAGCGGTAAGCCCAACCATGTAAGGATCACCGAACGCAGGATCGACGTGCTGAAAAAGACCGATCTCCCGGGATCGGAGGATTTTGTGGCGCGGAACTTCGGCAAGTTTTATCTCAACGTCCGCAACGCCTTCCTGGAAAAGCACATCAGCATCTTCCGCCAGCTCATCATAGGCAGGAAGGAATCCAACCTGATCATTGAAAGGGTGCGCCTGCCCAGGAAACTCGTTCTCGGAGGCGGCGACGAAAAGTTCAGGTACGCCACCTACGTGATGGCGAAAGCCGACGACGAGAAGATCTATTTCGCCGAGGACGCGGACGCCGACGGAGTGACGGAAACCTTCACCGTCCACATCGGGGACGGTTTTCACTGGGGACACAACTCCGGACCCAACCTGGTGTGTATCTACAAGAACAAGCAGGAAGACATCAAGAAGATGATCGGGAAGCTCGCCGCGGAGGCTTTCTCCGGCACCGGAGAGGAGGATGCAGTGGTGAAGGCGGACATGGACGAGCAATTCAGAAAATCGCTCCGCACGAAAGACACGCAGGGAAAAGCCTGGGACGATACAGAGAATATCCAGATCTGGCTCCAGACCCTCATGTACGAGAGCGATATCGACAAGAAGAAAAAGGCTGATAAGTAACGGGAAAACAAAAACCGCGCGGGATTCACCCGCGCGGTTTTTTTTATGAGTGCGTAATACCAGGTTTCCGTCAGCGCCAGTTCTTCAGCCGCTTCTCGCTCACCTGCAGCAGGCTGTTTTCCGGAAGAAAATCGAGCGGATCCAGCGGAATATCATTCAGGCGGATCTCGAAATGAAGATGCGGGCCCGTCGACCTGCCGCTGCTCCCGACCAGGGCTATCGCCTGTCCCTTCCTCACACAGTCGCCCACCTTCACGAAGTTCACCGAGTTGTGGGCATAGCGCGTGATGTAGTTGTTGCGGTGCTCGATGACGACCTCCTTGCCGTAACCGCCGCCATACCCCGAAATCACGACGCGCCCGTCCTTCGCGGCCCTGACGATGGTGCCCCGGGGCACCGGCATGTCGAGACCGGGATGAATTTCCCCCCAGCGCAGGCCGAACACGGATGTGATCGTGGACACGTCCGAAAGGGGCCAGATGAAATGGTCTTCGCGGCACTCAATGGAGCCGCGGACAATACCTTTCGACTCAAGCTCGGACAGATACTTATCCGAATACGGAATGAAGGCGTAGGAACCCATGAGGTTCCTCATGTGCCCCGCGGAGTTGACTTTGAGGACGTCATTGGGCTGGATCTCGTGTTTCGTCACGATGGCGTCGAACTGGTTCTTCGTGGTTATCATCATCCACTTTCCCTGCTTACCGTGAAACTCCTGGATTTCATCGTTGTCCAGATACACTTTCTCGGAAGCAAAGAGCGCCGCGGCAAGGAGCGGCAACAGCAATATGGAATACACCAGGATGTTCTTCATACGCGAGCAATCCTCTGAACGTTCAAGATGATTGGAAACTGATATCCCGCGTATATCCACGCGGATATTCTTCGGACGGGGATCTTCAGCTTCCGGTTTGCCGGGATGGTACCGTCCGGCAACCTGTCATGTGTATATGTTTAAACGAATACTGCACCCGCGCGCGGCGGATACGCACTACTCTTTATATTTCGGGGAAATATATAAACATTAACCGAATTTATTGGTCATTTTCAGCTATTTTTTCTTTCTGTGTCAATAAAATAATGAAAATAGCTGAAAATTTTACTATATGAGGCAGGAGGTAAAGCCGCAGATACGACAGTACATGCATCCCGATTCCGGTATCATCATGCTGCCGCATTCTGGGCACACGAAAGGCGACGAGTTTTTTTCCCGTAGTTTTCTGATAAAGTAACTCATATCGGCACTCCATTTAACATACTTATGTATAGTATATACATAAGTATAGTATCTTCCAAGAAAAAAATTCTTTACTTATCAAAAATTTGGGATAATGGGTGATGTTTTCCGACCCGAAAAGGCTGAATTCCGCTCCGCTTTAACCCCGCGAGGCGATAGTTATCGCTACCGGACGGGGGAGAGGCATGAAGTTGATGGATAAATAAATTATTGCATTGCAGGGGGTCATCATGAAAATAGTCAAACCGCACAGTGACAGATATCATCACACAGCATGAGGAGATAATGGCCAAGTCCGCATACGAACAGAGGAAGGAACTCGAGGAAATATTAAAGAAAGAGTTCATGGAGGAATTCGCCCAGAATCCGGAGAACGTGGGGGCCAAGGAAGGCATACACGTCAACAAGGGCGAGCTTGATTTCGATATCAAACCGGAGGAGCTCGAAAGCTACCTCAACAGGTACGTGGTGGGCCAGGAGCCGGCGATTGAAGTCATCGCCACGAAGGTCTGCACCCACTTCAACCGGATGAAGATAGAGAAGAGCATCCCCGAGGACGAGCGCATCGTAGGGAATATAAAGAGCAACATGCTCCTCATTGGCCCCACGGGGGTGGGGAAAACCTATATCATCAAGCTGATCGCGAAAAAGATAGGTGTGCCCTTCGTGAAGGCGGACGCCACGAAGTTCAGCGAAACGGGCTACGTGGGCGGCGACGTCGAGGACCTTGTGCGCGACCTGGTCCACGAGGCCGAGGGCGACGTACGGAAGGCGGAGTACGGCATCATCTACCTGGACGAGATCGACAAGATCGCCTCGTCGGGGAACATGTACGGACCGGACGTGTCGCGCACCGGCGTCCAGCGGAACCTCCTGAAGCTGATGGAGGAGGCCGAGGTGGACCTGAAAGCGCCGCACGACCTGGCGTCGCAGGTGGAGGCGGCTATGGAGGCGCAGCGCACCGGAAATGCGACGCCCACCAAGATCAACACCCGGAACATCCTCTTCATCGTATCGGGCGCCTTCAACGGCCTTGAGGAGATGATACGGAAGCGCCTCAACATGCAGACGATCGGCTTCGAGAAGGGGACCGTGTCGCCTTCGGACAAGCAGAACCTGCTGAAGAAGCTCACCACGGAGGACCTGATGCACTTCGGCTTCGAATCGGAATTCGTAGGCCGGCTCCCGGTCTACGTGGTGCTGAACGAGCTTACGATTGACGGCCTCTTCAACATCCTGAAGAACCGGTACAGCACCGTGGTCCTGGGCAAGAAGCTCGATTTCCGCGCCTACGGGATAGACCTCTCCTTCACCGACGAGGCGCTCAGGATACTCGCCGGAAGGGCCCACGCGGAGAAAACCGGCGCCCGGGGGCTCCTCAGCGTATTCGAAAAAACGCTCATCAGGTTCGAGAAGACGCTTCCCTCCACGGAAATAAAGGAGCTTGTCGCCGACAACAAGCTCGTGGAGAATCCCGACAGCGTGCTGTCAGAGATGCTGCTGAACGACAGCATCAAGAGCTTTCAGAAGAACTACCTGGTGAAGCACGGAATCTTCCTGGAGTTCGAGGACGCCGCGCTGGAGAAAATACAGAGCATGGCCCAGGAAGGCAGGAAGAGCATCAAGCAGCTCTGCGAGGACCTTTTCCAGGATTATCACCACGGCATTAAGCTCATGGAAAAAGACAGCTTCAGGATCACGCCGGAGGCCGTGGAAAATCCAGACGGCTTTCTCGAGAACTATATCAAGCTGAACTATAAAAAGAAACCGGACCACGCCTGATTCCCGCCTCCAGGAACCGAACACCACATGGACAGATTCCTGAAAATCGCGCACCGGGGCTATTCGGAGCTGTACCCGGAAAACACAATCCCGGCATTCGAGAAGGCCATCGAGGCGGGCGCCGACATGATAGAGTTCGACGTCCACCTGTCGAGGGACAGCAAACCCGTCGTCATCCACGACAACGACGTGGACCGCACCTCCAACGGACACGGCTTCGTGAAGGACATGACCCTCGCCGAGCTACAGGAACTCGACTTCAATTTTAGAATGACAGGCGACGCGGGGGCGATACGGATTCCGACCCTGGATGAAGTCATCGACGCCGCAGCGGGCCGGATAATGCTCAACATCGAGCTGAAGAACTGCCCCCACAAATATCCCGGAGTCGAGGAGGCGGTGATAGCCGCCATCCGGGACAGGGGAATCAGGGACCAGGTCATCGTATCGTCCTTCGATCATTTCGCACTGTTAAAAGTGAAGGAACTCGCGCCGGAGATCAGGACCGGGATGCTCTACGAGGGCGGGTGGCTGCGCTTCCAGGACGAGGTGCGGGAGCTCGCGGTGTATTCCATCCATCCCGCGATCGACACGATCGACGTGGACCAGCTTGCCTGGGCGCGCGAGCACGGATACCGGGTCTACGTCTGGGTCGCCACGAGGCGGAAGGAGATAGTCGCGCTCACGGAAGGCGGCCTCGTGGACGGGATCATGGTGAACGACCTCACCCTTTTCGAGGATAATTGTGCTTGATACGGGATACATCCAGCTGTATACCGGGAACGGAAAGGGGAAGACCACTGCCGCACTGGGGCTGGCCCTCCGCGCCGCGGGAGCGGGGCTGAGGGTGCTCATCCTCCAGTTCATGAAGGGACAGCACTACAGCGAGCTCGACGCGATTGAAAAATTCGGCGGGCTGATATCGATAGAACAGATGGGAAGCGAATCGTTCTGCCGCGTGGGCGATGATACATTTCCAGAGCACGAGAACCTCGCGCGGCGCGGAATGGAGAGGGCGGCCCGCGCGGTTGAGTCGGCGGAGGCCGATATCATCATCCTGGACGAGGTGGTGACGGCTGTGCACTTCGGCCTGATCTCCCGGGAAGAGCTGTTCGCGCTCATGGAGAAGAAAGCCGCCGCGACGGAGCTGATCCTCACCGGGCGCGGCGCGGCGAAAGAACTCATAGAAAGATGCGACCTCGTCACCGAGATGTACGAGGTGAAGCACTATTACCGCGCGGGCGTCCAGGCGCGGAAGGGGATCGAGTCGTGATCGTCCCCGGCCGGCTGCGCCTGACTGCAGTCACGATCTTGTAACGAAATCATGAAGAGGTGTTTATAATGCCGAAGATACAACGGTTCAGGGTGCTGCCCTCGATTCCAGAAGAGCTCAAGCCCCTCATGAAGATAGCGAAGAACATGTGGTGGGTGTGGAACTTCGAGGCCATCGAGCTTTTCCGCCGCCTCGACCTGGAACTCTGGCGCGAGCTGGGCCACAATCCCGTGGCGTTTCTCGGCGCGGTTTCCCAGCCGAAGCTGAAGGAGGCGGTTGAATCGGAAAGCTTCATGGCGCACATGAAGAAGGTCGAGGAGGAACTCGACTGGCACCTGTCGAAAAAGTCCTGGTTCGACGAGACCCACGGCGACAGCTCCGGCGCGGGCATTGCCTACTTTTCCGCTGAATTCGGCATTCACGAGTCGCTGCCCATCTACTCCGGCGGACTGGGAGTCCTCGCGGGCGATCATCTGAAGTCCGCCAGCGAGCTCGGCCTGCCGCTCTACGGTGTGGGCCTTCTCTACCGGATGGGCTACTTCCACCAGTACCTGAACATCGACGGTTGGCAGCAGGAAGCGCTGCCCGAAACCGACTTCTACAATATACCCGTGAGCCCCGTGAAAACGGAGAAAGGCGAGCCGCTGAAGATCTCGGTCGAGTTCCCCGGCAGGCTGGTTCATGCCCAGGTCTGGGAGTGCCTGGTGGGAAGGATCACGCTCTATCTCCTGGACACGAACATTGACGAAAACTCGATGGAGGACAAGTCGATAACCGACCAGCTCTACGGCGGCGACAACGAGATGCGCATAAGGCAGGAACTGCTGTTGGGTATCGGCGGCGTGCGGGCTCTTATCGCCCTGGGAAAGAAGATCACGGTGTTCCACATGAACGAGGGCCACTCCGCGTTCCTCGCGATTGAACGCATCGCCCTAGCCATGAAGGAGCACAAGCTCTCGTTCCGCGAGGCGCTGGAGTTTGTGTCCGCCAGCAACGTATTCACCACCCACACGCCGGTGCCCGCCGGGAATGACCGGTTCGAACCCTCCGTCATCGACACCTACCTGTCGCACTATTTCGAAAAACTCGGCGTCAACCGCCACGATTTCCTGGCCCTGGGCAGGGAAAATCCCGAAGACAAGAACGAGACCTTCTGCATGACGGTCCTGGCGATCAAGACGGCGGCCTACTGCAACGGCGTGTCCGAGCTCCACGGACGGGTATCGCGCAACATGTGGAGGAACATCTGGCCGTCGCTCCCGGTGCACGAGATGCCCATCGACCACATCACCAACGGGATCCAGATACTGTCCTGGACCTCGGACGAGATGATGCGCCTGTTCAACCGTTACCTGGGACCGCGCTGGATAGACAGCCCGGTTGACAAGGAGCTCTGGAACAACATCGACTCTATTCCCGACTCGGAGCTCTGGAAGTGCCGCGAGCGGCTCCGGGAGCGCCTGGTGACCTTCTCCCGGCGGAAGCTCCGCGAGCAGCTGATGCTGCGCGGCGCGCCCAAAACGGAGATAGACCGCGCCGATTCCGTGCTCGACCCGGAGGCGCTGACGATAGGCTTCGCGCGGAGGTTCGCCACCTACAAGCGCGCGAACCTCATCCTCCGCCACATGGAGCGCCTTGCGAAGCTCCTCATCGACAAGGACCGCCACATTCAGATCATCTTCGCCGGAAAGGCGCACCCGCGAGACAACATGGGGAAGGAGCTCATCAAGCAGATTATCAACCTGGTGCGCGACGAGCGCTTCCGCGGCAGGATCGTGTTCATCGAGGACTACGAGATCAACGTCGCGCGCTACCTGGTGCAGGGGATCGATATCTGGCTGAACACTCCCATCCGTCCCAAGGAGGCGTCGGGGACCAGCGGCATGAAGGTGGTTCCGAATGGCGGGCTGAACGTGAGCATACTGGACGGCTGGTGGCCCGAGGCGTACAACGGCAAGAACGGCTGGGCGATAGGCAAGGGCGAGGAGTACGACGACCTGCACTACCAGGACGAGGTGGAGAGCCAGTCGCTTTACAACATCCTGGAAAAGGATATCATCCCCATGTTCTATGACCGGGGCGCCGACTGGCTGCCGCGCGCGTGGATCGCGCGCATCAAGGAGTCAATGAAGACGATACTGCCCCAGTTCAACACGAACAGGATGGTCCGCGACTACACCGAGAAGTTCTACCTGGAAGCGCACCGTCACCATACGCTATTCAGCGAGAACGGCTTCAAGGCAGTGAAGGAGCTTGCCAAGTGGAAAGAGATGGTCGGGAAGAAATGGAGCGGCGTGGGCATTACCGGCCTGGTCTCGGACGATACGAAGGAAGTCACGGTGGGATCACAATTCCGGGTGCGCGCCTCGGTGCACCTGGGGGACCTGAATCCGGAAAGCGTAAACGTGGAGCTCTATTTCGGGAACCTCAATCCCGCGGGTGAAATAATCGAGGGTGCCGCGCTCCCGATGTTCGCGGCGGAGAAAAATGCCGACGGTTCCCACACCTACGAGGGAAAGCTCCTGTGCCTTCGCTCGGGGCAGTTCGGCTTCACGGTGCGCGCGATGCCCGCAAACCCGGGCATGATCCGCAAGTTCGAACCGAAGCTGATCTCCTGGGCGTAGGATGTTGTCTGGGCGATAGTTATCGCCATGCAAGGGATAGGGCTGCCCGGGAGGGCGGCCCTTTGTATATCCGAACGCGGTTTTCACCGATAACTATCCGTAATCACAGCCGGAACAGGGCTCTGACCCCCAATCTATGGATAACTATCCAACCGCAATGATGGTATGCTCCGATAACTATCGGTGATCATGGCTAAATCAGGGGCTCTGACCCCCTGATTTTAAACAAAAAGCCAATTATTGGTCATAATTAACAGGCTCTGACCCCCTCTTCTGCGCATTTACCAGGGTCAGAGCCCCTGTAATCCCTACCTCCGTCCCCTCACCTCCGCCTGTAGCTGGTTGAAAAACCTCTTCATGTAGTCATGCCTTCCCTTCGCCAGGCGGTGCCCCTCCCGCGTGAGCATGCCTTTTCTTACATGACGCAGCTTCACGATGAACTCGCGGTAGGCGGTGTCCTCCTCCGAGTAGGCGCGCGTGGTGTGGACGTCTATGTCCGGGTTGTGGAGCCGCGCGCCCACCTCTCCGGAAAAAAGGAACGCGCGCCCTATGCCGATGGCGCCGATCGAGTCGAGCTTGTCCGCGTCGAAGAGCACCTTCGCCTCGACGGTCGCTGGTCGCACGTTGTTGCGGAAGCGGTGCGCCTCGATACAGTGAACGATACGCTTGGTCCGCTCGCCATCCAGTCCCTGCCCTGCAAGAAACTCGCCCGCCATCACCCCGCCCCGCGCGGCGTGGCATATCTTCCCGCCGCTTGCGTCCTCCTCCGCGCGGGCGATATCGTGAAGGACGGCCGCGACCTGCACGACGAAGGCATCGGCCCCTTCGCGCGCGGCGATCTTCCCCGCCAGGAGCGCCACCCGCTGCACATGGTCCCATCCGTGGCTCGACCGAAGCGATTTCATCATGCCCCGCGCGAACGCGATGGCGTTTTCGAGTATGCGCGCGTCCAAGGTTTTCTTTTTCATGCAGGCCCGTCCTTACCGGAGATGAATCATATCGTACATATTAATATCATCGGGCAAGAAAAATATTTGCAACGTTTCGGCGCGTACGCTGTCTTGGATATGGAAAGCACGGTCTGTCAATCGATGGGCGCGAAACGTTTCCGCGCCTTTTATTTGTTAATAGGGATACATTAATGGAAAAAACCGCACGACTACAGAGCCGCGGCGAGGAGCTCGCCAACGCATTCACCCATGCCCTGGGCGCCGCGCTCGGCGTTGCGGGCCTCGCGGTCCTGGTGACCGCTGCCGCAGAGAGGGGCGATGCCTGGAAGGTGGTGTCGTTCAGCGTTTTCGGCGCGGCGATGGTACTCCTCTACACGATGTCGACGCTCTACCACCTGGCGACCAACGAGCGCGTGAAGAACTTCCTCCACATCCTCGACCACGCGTCGATCTTCCTGCTCATCGCCGGTTCCTACACGCCGGTATCACTCGTGACGATGCGGGGGGCCTGGGGCTGGAGCATCTTCGGCGTGGTGTGGGGAATCGCCATCGTGGGCATCATACTGAAAATATTTTTCACGGGCAGGTTCAGGACCGCCTCCACCATCCTCTACCTGGCGATGGGCTGGCTCATCGTGGTCGCGATCAAGCCGCTGCTCACGCTCATGCCCCCGGCGGGACTCTACTGGTTCCTGGCGGGAGGACTGTCGTACAGCCTCGGGACCATCTTTTACATGTGGAAAAGCCTGCGGTACGGACACGCGGTGTGGCACCTCTTCGTTCTCGGCGGCACCGTCTGCCACTTCTTCGGCGTCTACTACCAGATACTGCCGATGTCCTGATACCGCCCGTTCCGCGTTCTAATGATTGTGTTCGTGCTTCTCGCGGTCATGGCCGGCATGTGAGTGCTCGTGGCTTCCATGCTCGCCCGCATGCTCGTGGCGGTGATCGACGCCTTCCGCATGGTCGTGCGTGTGAGAGTGGCTGTGCGAATGCCCGTGCTCATGCTCGTGGAGGTGTTCATGCGAATGCTTCGTGCCGTCGTGTTCATGTTCGTGCGCATGCGTGTGTTCATGCCGGTGCGAGTGTTCGTGATCGTGCTCGTGGTTACCCTTCATTTCGTGTTTCTCCTTAACATGGATGATAAGATACTTCCTTCCGGGCCGTGCGTCAAATTAATTACACGAAATCTTTCCCGCCTGCAGCCGTCACTTCTTCACTTTCCTGAAATATCCTGAAAACCTGTATGGACGTTCGGGAACGAGTTTCCGGAAGACCTCAGCACAGCCGGCATCATCTTTCCCTTTCAGGATTGTGTCATCATCCGCGTGACAGAAGAACGCCCTGAGGCCGTCGCGGTACGTCACGAAACCGTTCGCGCTGGTGCTGAACCATGTCCTGGAATAATCGAACGAGCGGATATCGTCGTCGGTCATGAAGCCTCCGATTTTCGGTATCCAGTAAATCCTGAAGCTTGACGCCCGCACTGGGCTCTCTTCTTTCTTACCCGTGCTTTCGGAACATTGATCCTCAGTCCGCTTCCCCGCCATGAGATTGATCTGAAGGGTCGTTCCCTTCACGCTGAAGGTGCCCGTCTGTTCGACGGTATCGGTGCACCCTTCCGTACCGGTGATGTTGGAATAATATACCTTTCCCGCGGAGAACACGAGGCTTTCCATCCCCCCGACCAGTTCCTGGCAGTTGGTCTCCCCGTCGGAACGCTCCAGCTTCAGCGACCGCAGGGAATATGGGATGCCCGCGGGCCGCAGGACGCGCGGCTCCAGCTTCACCATCGTCGCGAGCGCCTTCAGAAGCACCTTCCCGCATTTTTTTCCGCATTGCGCGAGCTCTTCCGCGGTCACGTCCTTCACGGAAAGCTCCTCCCCGGGGATGAGATACGCGCGGGGAACCCATCCGACTGTTCCGTTCCATCTTATCCGCGCCCAGGATGCGGGAGACCGCCGCGTCGTCTTGCCGCCGTAGCCGAGAACCGCGGCGCTTTCTGCGAAAGGAATTTCAGCGACGAGCGCCGCCTTTTCTGACGGCTGCGCGCGGACCGCGAGGACAGGGTAGGCGATCACGGCGGCCTTTTCCTGCTCGCCGGCGGCATTTCCGAGTGCTCCGAAAAGCGCGAGGAACGAAAGCGCGGCAATCGTGATCCCGTGGAAGGGGATTTGTTTGATTGTACCTGTCATGTCCGGTGGCGGCGGTCGGTATCACCGCCTTCACGCCGGAAATATCCCTGGCGCTTCAGTTTTGCAAGCACAATCTTTCAGGAGGATTATAAGGATGGATGATATGATACGCTGCCGCGGAGATGGAGCGCGCGGGCTCACCTGATCCCGAGCTTGATCCGCAGGCTGCACTCCGGCCCCTCCATCTTCCTCTCCGTTTCGAAACCGAGCTTGTCTATGACGTGGAGCATCGCCCGGTTGTCGCTCAGGATCGTCGCGGTGAAGACGAGTATGCCCTCCCGGATGGCGATACCCGCCAGGTAGTCCAGGAGCAGCGACCCGAGTCCCCGGTTCTGGCATTCGTCCCGCACCGCGAAGGCGACGTCGGCAGCGTGCTCGGTCTCGCTGATGAGGTATTGCCCCATGCCATCGACGCGCTCCACTCCGTCCATGGACGTCACGGCGAGGATCACCATCTCCCGCCGGTAGTTGAGCGCGCTGAACTTCTGGAGCGTCTGCCGCGGCATGAACGGCATCGCGGTGAGAAACCGCTGGTAGGTGCTCTTGTCCGAGAGCGAGTAGAAAAAGTCCTTGATGATCTTTTCGTCTGTGATGCGCGCGGGTCGAAGGTGGACCTGGAGCCCCTTGCCCGTCACCTTGTCGGCTTCCAGTCCCTCGGGATACTCGCCCTCCCGGCCCGGGACAAACGCCTGGTCGCGGTAGACAAGCCCGTTCTTCTTCGCTTCCTCCACCAGCCAGGGACGAAAATCGGGATGCGCGATGGCGATGAGCGAGAGGGCGCGGTCCCGGATGTTCTTCGCGTGGAGATAGGCGATGCCGTACTCCGTCACCACGTAGTGCACGTCGCCGCGGATGAGGCTCGCAGAGGCGCCCTCGCTCAGGAAGGGGACGATGCGCGACTCCTTCCCGTCGTTGGACGTGGAGCGCATCGCGAGTATGCTCTTCCCGCCTGTTGCCCGCACCGCGGCGCGCATGAAATCCGCCTGCCCGCCGATGCCGCTGTAGAACCTGCGCCCCAGCGACTCCGCCGTGGCCTGCCCGGTGAGGTCGATCTGCAGCGCGGAGTTGATGGCCGTCATCCCCCGCTGGGCGCTTATCACGCTGAAGCTGTTGGTGTACTGGATGGGACGGAACTCGATGTCCGGGTTCTCGTTGATGAACTCGTAGGTGTCGCCCGTTCCCATGCAGAACGACGCGACCGATTTCCCGCGGTCGATGGTCTTCTTCCTGTTGTTTATCACACCGCGCCGCATGAGGTCCACCGCCCCCGGCGTGAGGAGCTCGGTATGCAGGCCGAGGTTTTTCTTTTCCGCGAGATTTGAGATCACCGCGTTGGGCATGCTACCGTATCCCACCTGCAGCGTGTCACCGTCCTGGACGATGCGCGCGACGTTCTTCCCGATGCGCTGGACGATATCGTCCGGCGGCAGCTCGTGGAACTCCATCAGCGGCTCATCGAACGGCACCAGGAAATCCACATCCTCCGCCTTGATGAAGCCGTCACCGAAGACGCGCGGCATGTGCGCGTTCACCTGCACCACGACCAGCCCGGCGCACTCGATCGCCGATTTCACGATGTCCACGCTCACTCCAAGGCTCATGTTGCCGCGCGCGTCCGGAAGCGACGCCTGGACGAGCGCCACGTCGACCGAGAGCGCGCGCCGCCTGAGGAGGTCGGGGATTTCGGAAAGGAACAGCGGCGTGTAATCGGCCATGCCGCTGTTCACCGCCTCGCGATTGCTCTCGCTCACGAAGAAAGAGTTATGCCGGAAGTTATTCTTGAACTTCACGTTATCATAGGGGGCAACGCCGAGCATCCAGACCTGCATCACCTCCGCGCCGAAAAGCGCGTGGTTGCTGGACGACACGTACCCGATCAGTTCGTTCACCAGGTGCTGCGGCTCTCCGCAGGCGGTCCCCACGAAGATGGAACTCCCCCGGTGGATGCGGCCGAATATCTTCTTCGTATCGGCGAACTTTTCCGGGTGGTCGCGCTTCAGTGTTTCAAGATGTTCCCTTCCGTCGGCAGGCATGCGTCAGTCAACCTCCGCTTACTAATGGTATCCAGAAGACACTATATCACAATCATGGTCAAAAAACAAATTTTTGTTCATCCAATCATATGTATGTGATGAATGTAAAAATGTCTTGCTATATGGCACCATTGGCCGCAATGCAATACCAGTCTCACTGGAATCCATCATGCTCGCGTGACAAGGACTGACCATGAAATACTCTGAACTGCCCGGCACGGGCCTGACCGTATCGAAAATAACGCTCGGCACCTGGGCCATCGGCGGCTCGCACTGGGGCGAGCGCGACGACGCGCAGGCCTCCGCCGCCATCGACGCGGCCATCGACGCCGGCATCACCGTCATCGACACGGCTCCGGCGTACGGCTCCGGCCACGCGGAGGAGCTCATCGGGAGGGCGATACGCGGTCGCCGCGACAAAATTATCATCGCGACGAAGTGCGGCCTGGAGATCGACAACGGTTTCCGCAACAACCTCTCGCCCTCGTACATGGAAAAGGAGCTCTGCGACTCGCTCCGCCGTCTGGGAACCGATTATATCGACCTCTACCAGTGCCACTGGCCCGATCCCGCGACACCGATAGAGGAATCGATGAAGGCGATGCTTAGGTTCCGCGAGCAGGGCAAGGTGCGGCACATCGGCGTATGCAACTTCGACGGACCGCAGCTGCTCGAAAGCCTGCGCCACGCGAAAATCGCCACCCTGCAGCCGCACTACTCGCTCCTGGAGCGCGGCATCGAGGGCGGCGTCCAGCGGACCTGCGTGGAGAACGGCGTCTCCATCATCCCCTACGCGCCGCTGGGTGGGGGCATGCTCACCGGCAAGTACACCGAGCCGCCGAAGTTCCGCAAGGACGACGCGCGTTCCTTCTTCTATAAATTCTTCCAGAAGCGCTACTGGCCCGGGGTAAAGGCCCTGCTCGACGTGATGCGTGATATCGCCGCGTCGAAGAACGCGAAGGTGTCGCATGTCGCGATCGCGTGGCTCCTGGCGAGGCCCGGCGTCGCCACGGTGCTCGCGGGCGCGAGGAACCCGGAGCAGGTGAAGGAGAACACCGGCGGGCTCGACGTCATCCTCTCCGCGGAGGAGACCGCGCTCCTGGACGCGGTCTCTGCGAAAGTGTACGTCACGGAGTAGCTTTCGATACAGGGGACTTTCGCCGCCTGAAATACTCAGCCGGTAAAGGAGAACATCATGTTCCTGCTCGCATTCGCGATAACCGCGCTGATACTGATCCTCGTCGCGCACATGCGGTACAGTACCGGCGACGGCACCGGGCGCGAATGCCCTGCAGAACCGATGCCCGGCACGCACATCCTTCTTGTGAAATACGGCTACCTGTTCCTGGTCATGTGCGAAATCGGCCTCTTCTACGAGATGCTCCTCGGCAGGTTGAGCGTGCTCTCCATCTGGGGGATCCTCGACACGACGGGGCACTTCAGGGACGCGCCGTGGTTCATGATGCTCGTCTACTACCCGGCGCTCGGGCTCGCCGCGGCGTCGGCCTTTTTCCTTTTTTTCAACATTCCAGACCGGCTTTCAACCGTGTCAAGGGTGCTCCTCGTTCCCGTCGCGATGCTCATCGCGCAGGCGATGGTATCCGACCGCCCGATAATTTTTTATGTCATGGAAGATGCTTTCATCCGCATCACTGCCCTGGTCGCTGCATCGGCGCTTTTATGGGGAAGGTTCACAAGGATGATAGTACGTGAGGAGAAGAAGGCGTCGAAAACGCGAGGCGTGAAGCTCGCCATCCTGCTGCTCGCCTGCTTCGTCGCGCCGCCGGCGCTCCTGGCCGCGTGGACAGGCGTTTCGATATCACGTGAACTTGCCGCGTTGTCCGGAGGAGACTGGGTGAAGCTTCTCTCGCTGGGAGCGCCGCTTATCGTCGCGATTGCCGATGGGACGCGTTGCGCCAGCACATCACTTGCCGGATTCGTAGACGGGCTGGGCAAAAAAATGCTCTAGGTTGGGGACCCGCTCCCGGTTCGTTTCTTGCACGGGCGAGCGATACACGATCCCCGACAGGATCAGGTACTGATATTCAGCGACGAACTTTCCTGCCACTCCCCACCCTCTTTCCGAAAAAGCGAAATCCTGAGCGCATCACCCGAAGCTTCCAGCATGCAGAACGAGGCTCCGGCCTGCGATCCGGGATACTGGTCGCCGGGATTGCAGAGCACCACGCCGCCGCGCTCCACCAGCATCGCCGCGTGGCTGTGTCCGAAGAGGAGCACGCGCGCACCCTTCAGCGCGGCGAAGCCCGCCATCTTCCCCAGGTTATCTTCCCATTTCTGCCGATTGTCGTACAGGCCGATATCGAACCTGTCGCCGTGGACTGCGAGGAGCCTCAGATTTCCGATATCGATTGCGCGCTCGCGCGGAACATCCTCCCCGACGTCCTCGTTCCCCGCGACACCCAGGAACGGAATCCCGAACTCCCGCGCGACGGATTCTCCCTGGGCGACGCCGTCTCCCAGGTGAAGCACCAGCTCCACGCCTGCGAACCTGCAGAGGGCGTCCCGCATCTCGCGCCTGTTGCCGTGGGTGTCCGAGAAAACGATGATCCGCTTCATAGCTCATTGACGCACGGCGGAAAGATTATTGCAATCAAAAAGGGAGCGGTGGGCGCAGGTCAGTCGATACGGAGGATGGTCATGAAGGCCTCCTGCGGTATCTCCACGGAGCCGACCATCTTCATCCGCTTCTTCCCTTCCTTCTGCTTTTCCAGGAGTTTTCTCTTGCGGGTGATGTCGCCGCCGTAGCACTTGGCGGTGACGTTCTTGCGCAGGGCCGAGATGTTCTCGCGCGCCACGATCTTGGCGCCTATGGCGGCCTGCAGCGGTATCTTGAACTGGTGGCGCGGGATCACGTCCTTCAGCTTCTCGATGATCTCCTTGCCGCGGTAGTACGCCTTGTCCTTGTGGACGATGAACGAGAGCGCGTCCACAGGCTCGGCGTTCACCAGGATGTCCACCTTCACCATGTCCGACTGGCGGAAATCCTTGATCTCGTAGTCGAACGACGCGTAGCCGCGCGAGTACGACTTCAGCTTGTCGTAGAAGTTGAACACGATCTCGGAGAGAGGCAGGTCGTAGTGGAGCTGGACGCGGCTCACGTCGACGTACTCCATCCCGTTATGGATTCCCCGGCAGTCCATCACCAGCGCCATGATGGGGCCGATGTACTCGGAGGGGGTGATGATGGTGGCGCGCACGAACGGCTCCTCGATCCTGTCGATGGTCCCCGGGTCCGGCATCTTCACCGGGTTGTCGATGACGAGCGTCTCGCCGTTGATCATGTTCACCCGGTACTCGACGCTCGGCGCAGTGGTGACGAGCGCCAGGTTGAACTCGCGCTCCAGCCTCTCCTGGACGATCTCCATGTGGAGCAGTCCCAGGTAACCGCAGCGGAAGCCGAAGCCCAGCGCGTAGGAGTTGTCGGGCTCGAAAATGAGCGAGGCGTCGTTGAGCCGGAGCTTGAAGAGCGCCTCCTTCAGGTTTTCGTAGTCGTCGCTGTACATCGGGTAGAGCCCGGAGAAGACCATCGGCTTCACGTCCTTGAATCCCTTCAGCGGATCCGCGGTCATGTTCTTCGCCAGCGTGATCGTGTCGCCGATCTTGGTGTCGGTGACGCTCTTGATCGCCGCCACGATGTAGCCCACGTCGCCGGGATAGAGCGCGTCGCGCTTCTCGCGCTCCATGCGGAACACGCCCACCTCGGTCACCGAGTACTGCTTCTGCGTAGCCCAGAGGTGGATGATATCGTCCTTCTTCACCGTGCCGTCGTACACGCGCACCTTCACGATGACGCCCACGTACTTGTCGAAAAACGAGTCGAAAATGAGCGCGCGCAGCGGCTTTTCCAGCTCCCCTTTCGGCGGCGGAATCACCTGGATGATGCGCTCCATGAGCTCGTCGACCCCGGTGCCTTCGCGCGCCGACACGAGCACCGACTTCTCGGCGTCCAGGCCAAGGCTCTTCTGGATGCTCTCCTTGGTGCGGGGGATGTCGGCGCTCGGCATGTCGATCTTATTGATGACCGGCAGGATCTCCAGGTCGTTCTCCAGGGCGAGATACATGTTGGCGATGGTCTGCGCCTCCACGCCCTGGCTCGCGTCCACGATGAGGAGCACGCCGTCGCAGGCGGCCAGCGCCCGCGACACCTCGTAAGTGAAGTCCACGTGCCCCGGCGTGTCGATGATGTTGAACACGTACTCCTCGCCCGATACCGAAGTGTAGTTCAGCGTGATGGCGTTGGACTTGATGGTGATGCCGCGTTCGCGCTCGATGTCCATGGTGTCGAGCATCTGCTCCACGTGGTTCCGCTTGTCCACGAGGCGGCACTTCTCGATGAGCCGGTCGGCCAGCGTCGATTTCCCGTGGTCAATGTGGGCGATGATGGAAAAGTTCCGTATGTGCTTGAGGTCCATAAAGTCCGCTGCTGCCGGTTAGTTTTGAATCAGGGTAACGATTTTACAGGGTGGTTAATATGCAAGCATTTTTTAGCGGGTGATAATAGAACAGGCGACGATCATGATCGTCGCCTGGCTGATTCGAACAATTTCATGTTGCGTGCCCCATCCACCCGCCAAGGGGGAGGAGGTGGTGGTCAGTACCGCCACCTGATGGAGAAGAACACCGTGTGCACCATCCCGTCGTAGGTGTAATTGGGATTGTACGGGTTCGACTGGTCGATCTTGATGCTCTCCCTCGGCACGAGGTACTGGAACTGGTAGGCGATGTCTATCTCCACCGGCACCTTCAGCACGAGGATGTCGGGAATGATGAATCCCGCACCCAGCGCGATGATATGCGTGTCGTTGTCGAGATAGTTCGACCTTCCCGTCTGATCCGGCGTGAAAGCGGGCCGGAACACGTATCCTTCCCGGATCTTCAGCCACGGATACACCGATTCCTCGAAACCGAACCTGTAAATAATGATGTCGCTGAAATTCGGATCTTCATACGTGGACTGCAGCTTCTGCGACCGGGAGAGGTCGTAGCGCGACCACTGCTGGTACTCCAGGTCGATGGCCATGGTCACTGAACGGAATATCCAGATGGCGGGATAGGTATAGGCAACGCCGAAAACGTATTCGTTCGGCGTGAAGTAGTCCTGTATCGCCAGGCTCATCTGCATGTTGATATTGCCAAGCTCGGTGGTCGCCTCAGTCGCGAACGGATCTATCTTCAGCACCAGCTCTCCCCGGTAGGTCATGCCCGCGTTGAAATTCCCCGGGCCGAGATTGTCCCACTTGAAGCTGATGCCCGCGAGGGGCGCCTGGCGCGGGCGCAGGTTCATCTTGGTGCGCGCCGGCGGCGTCTGCGGCTCCTCAGTGAGCCCCACTTCGTTGATCTGGACGACGCCCTGGCCGCCCACGCCCGTGGTGGAACCGACTCCAAGGAACAGGTGATCCTTCCAGACTTCGAACCCCACTCCCATGTTCAGGAGGAAGCGCTGGATGCGCCGGCCGTACCTGAGGAAATAATGCGTCTGCACGTCGTCGTCGGTCACCTTCCCGAGGCCGAAGTCCCCTTCGAGTATGGCTCCCACGCCCAGCCTCATGTTGATGCCGTAGGGCAGGCGCATGAAAGTATTCATGTCGATGACCATGCCCAGCGACAGGGCGCCGCCGCTGAGGGCGTCCGTTTCCGTGGCGCCGCCGTATGACACGTTCATCATGGGAAGCGTGTAGAGGTATCCCAGGGCGAGTTCGTTGTTGTTGATCTTATCGGCCGGCTCCTCCGCGGTAGAGGTACCATCCGACTGCTCGTTCAGGACCTTTTTCTGCTGCAGCTTGTTGAGCGTCCGGTAAAGGAGCTGGGTGCTGGCCGATTTGACTTCGGCGAGTGACTCCATCTGCGGGCGTCGCCCCAGTCCGGCCATGTTGTAATATGCGGAAGACCAGTCATCAGCCAGAGCGGTCATCGCGCTTCCCATCGAAGCGCCCTTGGCTCCGAGGCCGTAGGTATCCGCGAAATTGGCATGCGCCGTCGACACGCCGAGAAAGAGTATGGCTGCCAGGAATAATGCTTTCTTCATAACACCCTCATCACGCAATATA
>JAGODF010000330.1 GCA_017998375.1 Spirochaetota bacterium | reverse complement strand
GTGTGGGGCTTGGAGAGGGAAGTGCCGTTCGAGCAGGTGTACGATCTGGAACGGGATCCGCGTGAAACGAACAATCTCGTGAGCAGGCGGCGCGACGTGCTGCGCGAGTTCAGGAAACTTGCGCTCGAGCGGGACGTGCATCATCCGGAGCGGAACATCCTGGCGTTCTTCCCGGAGCAGGGGAAGAAGCACCGAGTCCAGGTTCGCGTCGAGTCCCGGTCGAAAATCCTGCAGGCGGGGCTGTTCGGGAAGGACCTGGAGAACTCCCGGAGCATGAATCCACGGTCCGGCGCGGGGTGGGCGTCCTTCGAGTTCGATGTGGATACGGAACCGCTCTACTGCGTTTTCGAGCATGAGGACGACAGGGCTCCGGTCTCAATCAAAATAGTCGCCGACGGGAGGCCGGTCGCGCGCGGGGATATCTTTTCCACGGCGCTCAACCTTAATCTGTACGATAACCCGGTCCGCCTCGATGGGAGGAAAGATTTCCTTATGCTCAACTCCATCAGCCTCCCGGTGCGGCCATCACGGAACGGTGGCGGCAGGTCCGGCCTGGCGGTGGTGGTGTCCCGCATGGACCTCCACAGGTGGATAGACGTGGGACGCCTGGAGCAGAAGTCGATATCGGCCGGGATGAAGCAGACGCTCAAATCCTGGGGATACATCCAGTGATCCCATGAATGAGATCAGCTATGAAGACGCCCTCCTGCTGGAAAATCCCATCTTCATAGACGTGCGCGCGCCAGTTGAGTTCACCGCGGACCATATTCCCGGCGCTATCAATATCCCGCTCTTCGATGACGCGGAACGCGCGGAAATAGGTACCATCTACAGGCACCGCGGCCAGTACGAGGCCGTGGTGAAGGGAAGCTCCTACGCGGGTGCGAAGTTAGACGGCATCGTGTCGCGGGTGAGGGATATCACCGGGAAGGGAAGCGTCATCATCCACTGCTTTCGCGGCGGGATGCGTTCAGAGTCGCTG
Source organism: Spirochaetota bacterium (assembly GCA_017998375.1). Classification (GTDB taxonomy): domain Bacteria; phylum Spirochaetota; class UBA4802; order UBA4802; family JAGODF01; genus JAGODF01. Next base: position 3,464 of record JAGODF010000330.1, on the reverse strand, counting down.
GTATCGCTCCTGGTGTCGCTGGGAATTCCCGTGAGAAAGCTCGCGGGCGGGTACAAATCGTATCGCACATACGTCTCCGGCGCGCTGCAACGCCTTGTGGTGAGGGCGCCGCTCTTCGTGCTGCACGGGCTCACGGGTACCGGAAAGACGCAGATACTGAAACATATTGCGAATTCCATCGACCTGGAAGGGATGGCGGGCCATCGAAGTTCTGTGTTCGGCGGGCTTGGACTGGAGCAGAACACGCAGAAGATGTTCGAGAGCCTCCTGCTCGCGCGGGCCGGGGAGCTGGCTGGTGCGGAGTTCGCGGTGATCGAGGGGGAATCGAGGAAAATAGGGGACCTGCACATACCGCCCGCGGTGTTCTCCGCACTGACGGCTTCTCCCGGCATTTTAATCACCGCTTCCATGGAGACGCGGGTACGCCTGCTCCTGGATGAATACGTGAAATGCGCGGGAGAGGGACAGGTTGAGTCGATAGTGAAGACCCTGGAGAACAGGATTGGCGGGAAAAACGTCATCATCCTGCTGGAGCTTTTCAGGGACGATAAACTGGAAGAGTTCGCCCAATTTCTTCTTGAAAAATATTATGACCCGTTATATCATCATACATTGAAAAAGATGGAGTACATCGCCGTCATCGATAACAGCGACAGTTCCGTTGCGGCCGTGGAAGTGGAGTCGGCCGTTCGCCGGCACCTGCGGGAAGGGAATTCGGGGAGCGGAATCGCCGGACGGTGACTGTTCATCGCGCCCGCGAAATACAAGCAACCAGGGAGTTTCTTTGTTCTATACCGACATCGTACTTATCGCCATCGCCTCGCTCCTGGCTTTCTACTACGCGGCGGGCAATATCCTGAAAAAATTCAGGTTCGGGATCAACAGGCTGTATTCGCTGTTCTGCCTGGTGCTCATTGTCTTCTTCGCGTCGCTCCTTCTGCTGATTCTCCAGCCGGCATCGGCACACGTGAACGCCGCGTTCAGAATCTTCATCAGCCTGGGGCTCCTCCTGGTTCAGCTGGCGTTCCACCTCGCCCAGGCGTATCCCCGGTGGGAGCGCAAACTTCCCGTCTGGTTTATCACGCTTTCCTTTTTGCCGGGTCTGGTCGTTGTGGCTGTCACAATCTTCACGGATTTCATAGTGGAAAATGTTACGCCCGGCGATGTCACCGGTGTCGTGTTCGGGCCGTACGCGACCGCGTACCTGTCCGTCCTCTGCCTGTATCTCGCCGGGTTTGCCGCGATTGTTCTCTACAAGACCAGAATACTGGAAAATGTATCGTTCCGCGGTCAGCTCTATTACCTGCTGGCTGGATACGCGTTGTGCGTGGCAGTGGCTGCCTTCGCGGTGTACGTGCTTCCATCGCATTTTGATATCGCACAGTACCGGAGAACCGGCCTTGTCGCCACGCTGCTGGCATTCTCGTCGATAATGAATTACGCGGTCTACCAGGACAGGGCCCTGGGTTTCAGGAAGTATTACCAGGTAAAGATTTCATGGGCGATAGTCCTTCTCTTCCTTGCGCTACCCACGTATTATCTCATAGAGTACAGCGCGGTGCTCGCCAGGAGCGGCAATCCCATCCCGGTGGTCGGCGTGGCTTTTCTGCTGTTCATATATCTTTTCACTTTCTACCGGTTCGGTAAACCGGCCCTGGAACGGCTGTTCCGAAGGGGCGCCATCTCTTTTGAACAGAAAGTAAACGAGTTCTTCAAGGACATGTCCGATATCTCGACGGAAGGCGAGCAGGCGAGGTTTCTCGATATCTTTTTCGAAAGGTCCATCTATCCCCTGGAGACGAGGTTCGATATCGCCAGCGCGTCTTTCCTCATCGCGAACCTGCAGGACGGTACTTTCAGCTACAGCTTCGGTTTCGGCGAAAAGCTGGGCATCGGGGACGCGGCAAAGCAGGCCGAGGTTGCCGGGTGCCTGAAGGAATACGGCAACGTGGTTGAGATATCGTATTTCTTCACGGATGAAAGGCTTGGCGCCTACAGGGAGTCCGTGTACAGGACAATGAAGGAGAACGAAGTGGCCGTGGCGATACCGTTCTTCAATCTCGAAAAGACGATGATAGGCATACTTCTCCTCGGCGGACTCAAGAACGGGAAACCGTATTTTATCGACCTCCTCAACGCCCTCGAAGTGTACAGGATCCAGTTCGAACTGTCGCTGGCCAACGCCCTCATGCTCGAGGACGTGAAAAAGACCCAGGTGGTGGAGCACGATAAGCTGGTCCTGGGCAGCATCAAGAAGAAGATCATTCCGCGGGAACTGGACACCATCGAAGGAGTGCGCCTGAGCACGTTTTACATGGATAACTCGGAGTTCGGCGGGGACTACTTCGACTCGGTGGTGCTGGGGCCTGAAAAAGCCGGCGTATTCATATGCGATACTTCGGATGCCGGCATTGAATCCGGCCTGCTCTCGCTGGAAATATACTCGGTACTGCACAACCATCCCGGGAAGTTCGATACACCGGACAAGATGCTCAACGCGATGAACTGGGTGGTCTCCACCTCAAGGTTCTCGGACAAGTACGTCCAGGCCTTCTATCTGATCTTCGACAGGAAGCAGAACGAGATTCACTACTCGAGCGCCGCCTTCAATCCGTCCGTACTCTACGATCCGGGCAAGGACGTCTTCGCGGAGCTCGACACCAAGGGAATACCCCTGGGAATAGACAAGAACTTCATCTACGAGTTCCGCAGCGTGAAGGTGCAGCCGGGCAGCTGGGGATTCATGTATTCAGACGGCATGACGCTGGCGGTGAACAGCGAGGGCGCCGGCTTCTCGCCGGGGCGGATAAGGGATATCATCCGGCTGAACCACGCTGACACGCCGGCGGTGCTCAACAGGAAAGTATACAACGACTTCACGGCGTTCTCAAAAACCGCGACGCTGAAAAACGACGTGAGCCTCATACTTTTCAAAACATACTGAAGAAAGGGACACATGCAAAAAGCGGCGATATCTCTGGTGTGCATTCTTGCGGCGGTCGTACTTGTCGCTCCCGGAGGCGCACTTGCCCGCGAGGCCGTGACCCTGGTCTATACGAACTCGCTCAACGGTTACCTGGACTACTGTCACTGCAAGGCGGAACCCAACGGCGGCCTGGTGAAAAGAATCACGGAGTTCGCGTCGATACGCGGCGCCCACCGGAACGCGTTGTTTTTCGATACCGGCGACGCATTCACCTACGATCCCGATCCGCTCGGCTCGAAGTATATCGTCAGGGCGATGAAGATCGCCGGGTACGATGCGATGGCGCCGGGAGACCAGGAATTCGCGTCGGGAGCCGACGTGTTCCTCGGATTCGCGGGAGAGCTGCCTTTCCTGTGCGGAAACCTCCAGGTGCAGCGCGGCGGCAGATGGATTACGCCGCTTCCGGGGATGCGCATCATGGAGAAAGCCGGCGTGAAAATGGCGGTTATCGGGACCATCTCGCAGGATGCGTTCAAGT
>JAGODF010000329.1 GCA_017998375.1 Spirochaetota bacterium | reverse complement strand
CTCCTGACCCGCGTAGACCGTCACGTGGTCCTCTTCCTCGAAGTACGAGAGCACCTGCGCCGGCACCGCGATCCCGATATCGTTCACCAGGATGTCGCGGTACTCCCGGTAGACGCGCGCGTACTCCTTCACCGCGCCCACGCCGGGGAACGGCGGCATTTTCTTCCATATCCAGCGCGCGGAGCCGGCGGGCCTGAGCTCGAAGTTCGCGTCGAGCCAGTTTCCCTTCTCGACGGCCATCACCGTGGATATCTCCCCGTAGCCCATGATGCGCAGGCCCGCCCTCTCCCTGTAGAGCGCGCGGAAATCGCGGGCGAAGCCCCTGTAGAGGCGGACGTCCTCCTCCAGGTTTTCGAGGATGATATCGAACTGGTCGATGACCACGCGCAGGTTGGCGATGTCGCGCTTCGAGAAGATCGTGTTCATCGCGCCGATGCCGTCCGCCCGCGCGGCCGTGGGAAGATACCGCTCCAGCCAGGGGACCTGGAGCGACGCGAGCTGAACGATGGACCTCCCGTGACCGTAGAAGGCGCGGTACAGGTTCCCGCGTGCCGCCTCGCTCTCGATGTGACGGGCGAGAAAGGCGCGGAATCCGTCCCTGTCCATGGAGACGACCAGCCTGTCGGCGCCCAGGATGGCGCGCGCCTCGTCGTGGCGCCCGAACACGCCGGTGAGCAGCTCCGCGGTGGACGGCGCGAGGCTCCCGCTCTTCAGCCGGTACCCGTCGCCGTGCTTCGTCCAGACGGCGTCGAAACCGTCGGCGAGGGCGAGCGCGCCGCGCGACACCATGGCCTGGCGCATGTAGCGGATCCGTTTCGATTTGAGCCTGTAGGCCGCGTCTATGTCGCGGAGCATCCCGATGAAGATGGCGTCGGTCTTTTTCATGACGCGGATCTCATCCCATGGCGGCGAAGGCCCTTTCCGCGGCCTTGAGTATCTTTCCCGCCACGGCGCGCGTGATCACCAGCGGGGGCAGGAACTGCAGCACCTTCGGATCGTTGCCCGAATACACCAGGTAGACGCCATTGTCGAAGAGGAGCTTCACCAGGAAGAGCGCCGTCATCTCGTCCTTGAACTCCAGCCCCATCATCAGCCCGAGGCCGCGCACCTTCAGCCCGAGTTTCGGGTAACGCTTCCCGAGCGCGGCGAACTCCTTCCGGAAGAAAGCGCCCATCGACGCGACCTTCGACTGGAATGCCTTCGCGCGGCTGATCTTCAGCACCTCCATGGCGGCGAAGCAGCCGATCTCGCTCCCGCCGTAGGTGGAGATGTGGACGAACGGGTCCTCTTTGAAGAGCCACGAGTATTTTTGATGATAGACCGTCGCGCTTATGGGGTAAATGCCGCCGCTCATCCCCTTGCCCATGACCACCATGTCCGGTGTCGCGCCGAAATGCTGGAAGCCCCACATCTTCCCGGTGCGGCCGAAGCCGGTCTGCACCTCGTCGAGGATGAGAAGCGCCCCCCGCGCGCGGCAGATTTTTTCCACCGCCCCGAGGTAGCCCTTATCGGGAACCACGATGCCCATCGTGGCGGGGATGGTTTCCAGTATCACCGCGGCGGTTCCCTCCGTCACCGCGGCCTCCATCGCCGGGATGTCGTTGAACGGCACCTGGCTGAATCCCGGCGGTATCGCCCCGAACTTTTCCCTGAACTTCGCGTCACCGGTGGCGAGCGCCAGTCCCGTGTGTCCGTGGTAGCCGCCCAGGGCGGACACGACCCCGTCGCGCTTCGTCACGCCGCGGGCGAGCTTGATGGCCAGGTCTATCGCCTCTCCCCCGCTGACGCCGAAGACCACCTGGTCCAGGCCCTTCGGCAGGGTCTCCGCGAGCATGCGCGCGCAGAGCGCCTTCGGCGCGCTGATCAGGTGGTGGTTGCCGATGTCGTAGGTTTTCATGGCCGCGGTGACGGCCTTCATGACGCGGGGATTGCGGTGGCCCAGGTTGAAGACGCCCCCGTTGCAGTGGCAGTTGATGAAGGCGCGCCCGTCCACGTCGTGTATGAAGCAGCCGCCGCGCTTCCCTGGTACCAGGGCGATATCGTACTTCCTGTAGATGTCCACTTTTCCGGGAGAGACGTGTTTCCCGTAGAGATCGATGACGCTTTCCCTGACTTTATCCATGGACCCGCCTCCGGTGTGTTCCGGTTTCGACTGGGCTAGTTGAGCACCCATTCACGGGAAACGCAAGCACGAATTGCATGATATTCTTTTAATTGACACAATTCATAAAATGAGGTAGCCTGATGTGCAGGCACGGGATAACGATCCACTCGCCAGGCAGCGCGCATGGACAAGCTTCGATCATTTCTGCTCAAGAACTACGAGGGACGCGACTTCGTTACCCGGATGAAGGCGCGCTTCTTCCTCTACCTTTCCATGGTGCTGGTGCTCGCCCTGCCGGTGTCCGGGCTGTATACGGCCTACATCAACCTGCACAGCCACGCGATGGGCTACAGCCTCAACATGGGGGTCCTCATCGCCGAATTTGTCGCTTTTATCATCATCATCACCATCATTCACCAGCTCTACAAGGGCCGATTCTCCCTTTCCGCGCACCTGCTCGTTTCCTCCGCGTTTCTGGCTGTCTGGGCGGTCATCTTTCTCGACCGCTCCTCGGCAATCACCCGGCTCGATACCATAGGATTCATCATCGCCTTCCTCGGAATACTTCCGCTGGCGATCACGAGGCGCAAGTACGTCATCATAGCGTACACGTCCGCAAACATAGCCGCGCTGCTCCTGTTTTTCTACTTCTTCCGGCACCAGCTCGAGATACTTGACTCCGCGGTGGCTGAATTCATTCTGGACAACACGCTTTCCATGGCCATTGTCGGGACCATCGCCTACGCTGTCTTCTCGATCAACAGGGAGGCGCTGGACCGCGCCGAGGCGGATATCGCCGCGAGGAAGAGCGCAGAGCAGGATCTCTCCTTCTCAAACGCGCTCCTGAAGGCCCAGGCGGAGGCGACCATCGACGGCATCGTTTTCGTGGGTAACGATAAAAATATCATTTCCTGCAACCGGCGATTCGTGGAGCTCTGGGACGTGCCTCCCGGTCTCCTGGAAACGGGCTCCGCCGTACAGCTTGTGCGCCAGATAAGCGCGAAGCTGTCCGATCCCGAAGAATTCACCCGCACCGTAAACCGGCTCTTCGGCACCGCCGACGAATCGCTCCTGGACGAGACACCACTTCGCGACGGGCGCACCTTCGAGCGGCGCTCGGAGCCCGTGCGGGGGCCGGACGGGGCGCACCTGGGGCGCGTCTGGTTCTTCCGCGACATCACCGAGAAGAAGACCGCGGAAAAGGAAAGGAAGGAACTGGAGGAGAGGCTCGCGCAGTCGCGGAAGATGGAATCGATTGGGCGCCTGGCGGGCGGCATCGCGCACGATTTCAACAACCTCCTCACCGCGATCTCGGGCAACGTGCAGCTGGCGCTGATGGACCTCGACGCCGGCAATTCGCCGCGGCGCCTCCTGGAGGAAGCCGACAGGGCCGCGGACCGCGCGGCCGCCCTGACGCGCCAGCTCCTCGCCTTCTCCCGGAAGCAGATCATCGAACCCAGGGTGCTGGACCTCAACCGGCTCATCGGGAAGATGGACTCGCTCCTCTCCCGGCTGATAGGCGAGAATATCGAGCTCCAGGCGGTCACCCAGCCGGGCCTGGCAAGCATCCGGGCGGACGAGGGCCAGCTGGAGCAGGCTATTATCAACCTCGTCGTCAACGCGCGGGACGCGATGCCCGCCGGCGGCAGGCTCACCATAGAGACGGCGGACGTGGTGCTCGACGAGTTCTACTGCAGAAAGCAGGTCGGTATCACTCCCGGTCCGCACGTGCTGCTCGCCGTGAGCGACACCGGGGAGGGAATGGACGACGCGACGCTGCGCCGCCTCTTCGAGCCGTTCTTCACCACCAAGCCCGTGGGCAAGGGCACGGGCCTGGGGCTGGCCACCATCTACGGCGCCGTGACGCAGAACGGCGGCACCATACAGGTCTACTCGGAACCGGGCCGCGGCACCACGTTCAAGCTCTATTTCCCCGCCGTGGACGCCGAAACCGAGGAGCGTGCCGTCGTCGCTTCGGAAGACCTTCCGCGCGGCGTCGAAACTATTCTCCTGGTGGAAGACGAAACCCAGGTGCGCGACTTCGCGCTCTCCGCGCTTTCACGGCTCGGCTACTCCGTCATCCCGTGCGCACACGCCGAGGACGCGCTGGCGCGCGCGGGCGAACGGCCGGACACCATAGACCTCCTGCTCACCGACGTGGTCCTCCCCGGCATGAACGGCCGGGACCTCGCGGCGAAAATTACCGGGCTGAACCCCTCCGTCAGGGTGCTCTACACCTCGGGCTACACGGGGAACGTGATAGTCCACCACGGCGTCCTCGAAGAGGGGATCCAGTTCATCGGCAAGCCCTACACCATCAATTCCCTCGCGGCGAAGGTCCGCGA
>JAGODF010000328.1 GCA_017998375.1 Spirochaetota bacterium | reverse complement strand
CGATACTCGCGGGCGATTTTCACCATATTGTCGATTCCGTTGCCGCAATTTGAGCCGATCACGTCGGCACCCGCCGCAGCGAGATCCTTCGCGGCGCGCGCCACGGTGACGCCCATGATGGTGAAAAAGCCGCGCGGCGTAGCGTCGTAGGTCATGGTCGCCATAACGGGGATTCCCGGCGCGGCATCCTTCGCCGCCTTCACCGCCAGGACCGCCTCGGCGATATCGGTCATGGTTTCGACGCAGATTATATCGGCGCCGGCGGCGAGGGCCTCAACCTGGGAGCGATAACTATCGTACACCGCCTGCGGCTCGGTATCACCGTATGGTTTGAGTATCAGGCCCGAAGGGCCCACGGAGGCGGAGACGAAGGCACGGTCGCCCACGGCTCCACGAACAGCTTCCACCGCGGCGCGGTTGATATCAGCCATACTGCTTTCCAGTCCCGCCTTCGCGAGCTTGAGCGGAGACCCGCCGAAGGTATTGGTCTGGATGATATCGGCGCCCGCCTTGAGGTAGAGTCGCGCAATCTCCGCGAGCACCTCCGGCCGACTGATATTGACCGACTCCGGCACCTCCCCGGGGGCAAGGCCGCGCGCCATGAGCATGGTGCCCATGGCGCCGTCGGCGACGAGCACGCGGCCCGATTTTAGTTCATCGAGAAAGTTCCGCATGGCATTATTTACCCAGGAGCTTCTTGACGGTCTCCACGGAGTTGGCGGCGTCGAAGCAGTAGGCGTCGGCGCCTATCTCCCTGCAGTACGCGTCCGATACCGGCGCGCCCCCGATGACCACGCGTATCTTCCCGAGGAGACCTCGCTCTTTCAGGAGCGCCGTCACGTCGCGCATCACGGGCATGGTGGTGGTGAGGAGCGCCGACATGCCGATGACGCCGGCGCCGCGCGAAACCGCCTCGTCGACGAAGCGCTCCGGCGCCACGTCGGTGCCCAGGTCTATCACCTCGAAGCCGGCGCCCTCCAGCATGATGCCCACCAGGTTCTTCCCGATGTCGTGGAGATCGCCCTTCACCGAGCCGATGACCACTTTCCCCTGCGCGGAAACGCCGCCCTTCGCCAGGAGCGGCTTCAGCTTTTCCAGCCCGGCGTACATCGCCTTCGCCGCCAGGAGCACGTCCGGCAGGAAGATTTCGTGTTTCCGGAAGCGCTCCCCGATCACGTTCATCCCGGCGATGAGGCCGCCGTCGAGGACGGCGCGCGCGTCGGCGCCGGCAGAGAGGGCCTCCGCAGTAAGCGCGCCCACCGATTCCGCGTCGCCTTCCATGAGGCTGTCCGATATTTTCTTCAGCAGTTCCATCACTTTCCTCCGAGGCCCTGGATGCGCGCCCGGCACGACTTGTGCGTGCAGGTTTCGCAGAATTCGAAATTATTCTTAAAAAAATGTATTTTCTTTTCGCCCGATATCATCACTCCCGAGACGGACTTTTCGGGCCGCATGAGGAAACTTTCGTTGAGCGCGATGCCGATCTCCTCAACTCCGAGAGAGGCGAGCAGCCGCCGCTGGCCGCTCACGTGCCACCCGCAGTATCCCGGGCTGTAGCGAAGCACGGCGTCCCCGTCCGGGAAAAGCCCCGACTCCTTCAGGCGCGCCGTGTTGCGGCGCGTGATCTCCTCCGCCGCGGCCTCCGTGCCCTCCGACGCCACCACGTCGAGCATGTAGCCGAGGGCGACCTCCTTCGCCTCGAAGAGCCGGGCAATCTCCGCCGTGAGCGCGGCCCCCGTGGTGAGCGCGAAGAGCGTGAGCGCGCGGGCTTTCGCCGCGATTCCCTCGACGAGGGAGGGGACATCGTTGCGCCCCTCGCCGCGGTAGATCACATCGAATTCGTCCAGGCGCGTATCGAGCAGGACCGCGCGGGGTGCCACGGTATCGTAAAAAATCGCCGCAGCCTTTTCATAAAGATCGGCAACGGTCTTCGTGATCCGGGTCTTTTCGGTCATGCCCTGGCCGCGGAACACCGCATCGCGGTCAAGCGCGAGCGTCCGCGGATCGATATCGAACACTTCCCTCATCAGTTGCGCTCCGGAAGCTTGCCCATCCCGTGGCGCGAGGCCTCACCCGCCATGAGCTTCATGAGCTCCTTCGCGGTGTCAGCCGGGATCGCTGACGGCTCGTACTCATTCAGGAGGCGCTTCACCTCAACATGCGCGCGGTCGGCAAGTGAAAGCCCTCCCTCCTCCTTCCAGCGCGCGCGGTTGGCGCGGTCGATGACGGGACCCGGCAGGTAGAACTCCTCGCGCAGATATTTCCGCGTGTGCTTCGATATCAGCAGGTGCTTTTCAGAGAGGAGTTCCTCGAAGCGCGGCACCGAGGGAAAATCCTCACGCGGCTCGATGCCCTTCACCAGGCGCAGGACCATGCCGCAGATCTCGTTGTCGAGCACCAGCTTCTCCAGGCTCTGCGAGCTCTCGAAGTCGAGCATGCCCGGGCCAGAAATACTGTTGATGCCGGAGAGCGCGGCGAGCGTCGCTCCCATGGCAGTCTCCAGGCCCGCCTGCGCGTCGAGCTGTTTCGCGTCGCTGAAGGCGATGTACGCCTGCGTGGGCATCCCCAGTCGCTTGCCCACCTCGCTGTAGGCGCAGTCGATCATCTCCGTCTCGACCGCGCCCATGGGCGTGGTCTCGTAGCGCACGTCGAAGATAGCGGGCGAGCCGCCGTAGAGCATCGGCGTGCCCGGGCTCGCGAGCTGTCCTATCACCACGCCGCTCAGCGTCTCCGCGGTGTGCTGGATGATGGTGCCCGCGAGCGTAACCGGCGCCATGAAGCCCGAGAGCGGCATGGCGATGAACTCCACGGGGATGTGGTACTTCGCGCAGTCCAGCAGGTTCTGCGACGTGGTCGCGCTCCATTTCAGCGGCGAGGTGGGGCAGCAGGAAAAGACCGTGAGCGGTTTTTCACTGAGCGCCTTCTCCGAGCCGCGCACCGCCAGCTGCATCTCCTTCATGATATCGAACGACTCTATCGTGAAGGCGCCGGTCACCACGGGCTTCTCGCAGTAGAGCAGGCTCAGGAAAAGGCGGTAGCTGTCTGATATCTTCTCGTGTACATCGCCGGGGATGAACGCCGTGCTGTTGATGGTGATGAAGCGCAGGCCCTTCATTATCTTCGAGTAGTCGACGTAGTCTTTCGTGGTGGGGCGGCGCAGTTCCCCCGTGGCGTGGTCCAGGATGTTGATCGCCGCCGATCCCGGCGTGAAGTGGACTTTGTTCCCGGAGTAGTCGGCCGCCCCGGAGCCCGTGACGTCGAACAGCCCGAACGAGCGCGGTGCCGCGGACAGGGCCCTGTCGATGAGGGACCCGGGTATCCAGGCGTGGTTCTTCGCCGCGTCGACCTTCGCGCCGTGGGACGCGAGGAGGTCCAGGACCTTCGGGTTGTGTATCTCCACGCCGAGGGTTCCCAGGACCTCGCGCGCCTCGTCGATGATTTTCTGTATGAGCTCGTCGCTCAGGAAACGGACCGTGGGCCTCATGACACCTTCCTTCGCTGCTGGATGACAGGATTCGCTCCCGGGGAACCCGGCGCGCGTGAACAATCACTACCCGCACGGGGCGGGCATATCAAGCATATTTTCCCCGACGGTCGCCAACGCCTTTCCGCTTTCGGAGAAAAGATATTGCAGAAACAGCCTCTGCTCTGGTACTGTGCGCCTGTCGCTACCGTTGCGCTCTGCGGATAAAACCAGTGATGAACCCATTCGTCATCGCCGTCTCCATGATGGCCGCCATCTCACTTTACGCGGGACTGTACTATCTCTGGATGTACCTCCGCCGCCGGGACGCGCGCGAGAACCTTTCCTTCTCGCTCACCTGCTTCTCCATGGCGCTCTACGATATCTGCTGCGCCGGGCTCTACGGTTCAACCGCCGTCGGCCAGGGCATGGCCTGGCAGAGATGGCAGTTCGCGTCGCTGGCGCTGTTCTCCACGGCGTTCACCTGGTTCGTGTTCCACTTCGCGGGCAGGAAGTCCTATCGCCCCGCGGTGATCATCAGCGCGGTCATGGGCATGCTCTTCCTCGCGGGCCTTTCAATCGAGGGCGACATCACCCTCTCCCTCGCGAATCCCAGGCCCAAGCACGTGTCCTTCGCGGGCCTCATCGACATCACCTACCACGAGGCCGACCCGGGGATGGTGTATCTTGTTCAATACGCGGCGATGCTCGCCGGATTCACCTACCTTCTCCTGATGCTGATATCGAACTCGCGGCGGGATCCCCGCAGGGCGCGCCCGCTGCTGTTCTCTCTCGCGATATTCTTCGCCGCGGGGCTGAACGACGTGCTGGTGGGGGCCGGCGTCTACACGTTCATCTTTCTCCTGGAGTTCGCCTACCTGCTTCTCCATGGCGCTCTACGATATCTGCTGCGCCGGGCTCTACGGTTCAACCGCCGTCGGCCAGGGCATGGCCTGGCAGAGATGGCAGTTCGCGTCGCTGGCGCTGTTC
>JAGODF010000027.1 GCA_017998375.1 Spirochaetota bacterium | reverse complement strand
ATCCGCGTCCTCGAGCATGTACTCCTCATAGCGGATCTCGTTCTTTTCTATTTCCTTGTATTTCCTGACCAGCTTCCAGTTGTGCTTTTCCATCTCGAGCGGATCGAGGATGAGCGACGCCATGTACCGGCTGGGGCCGTTGCCCCTGCCCTTCAGCGCCCACTCCTTTTCCTTGAGCTGTTTAATCTTTTCCGGAAGCACCACCGGCTCCTTCATCTGTCCCATCATACCGTCGCCGAGGATCATCACCGGCGTGCGGTAGCGGTCGGCCACGTCGAACGAGTAGTAGGTGAGGTCCACGATCTCCTGGACGGTCGCCGGCGCGAAGACCGGTGTGCGGTAATCGCCGTGTCCGCCGCCGCGGGTCGCCTGGAAGTAATCGCCCTGCGCGGGAGCTATGTTGCCCAGTCCCGGGCCGCCGCGCATCACGTTCACGATAACGCCGGGAAGCTCGAATCCCGCGAGGAAGGAGATACCCTCCTGCTTGAGGCTGATTCCCGGGCTGGAGGAGGACGTCATCGCTCGCGCGCCCGTCGATGCGGCGCCGATAAGCATGTTGATGGCGGCCGTTTCGCTCTCGGACTGCACGAAGACCCCGCCGTCGGCTCGCAGATGTTCCGACATGTATTCGCCGAGTTCGTTCTGCGGTGTGATCGGGTAGCCGAAGTAGCATTTGCAGCCCGCGCGTATGGCGGCTTCCGCGAAAGCGTGGTTCCCGCTCATGAACACTCTATTCATCGTACACCTCTATCGCCACTTCCGGGCATACCAGGGTGCATACCATGCAGGCTATGCATTCATTGGACTCGTCGGGTTCCGCGTAGTGGTACCCCATCTTGTTCAGGTTAGCGGAGACTTTGAGCGCGTGTTTCTTGCAGTAATGGACGCAAAGGTTGCACCCTTTGCACATCTCCGTTTTAACGACCACCCTGCCCTTTTTTGTATCTTTCAAAACCAGTATCCTTCACATCTCGTGTGGAAACAGCATTTCGGCGTCGCACGTATCCACGAAAACGCCCCGTGGTGCTCTTTGGGTTCCGCATCGAGGAAATAACCGTTTTATGAATCTCGATATTTCACCTGTTTTTGTCAAAGGTTTTTTTTCAAGTCGGCAAATTCCGACCCCCGGATACATACATATACCACGGATCGCAGCCAAGACAATTTTTTGTTTACATAACCGGGTTCGTGCTGGAACCGTATCCCATGGCGGGAAGCGATCATGATATCAGGGACGCCGCGGACGGAGATCTCCACGCGATTTTCGAGATCGAGAACAGGGTCTTCGCCCCGGGATGGACGCTGGAAAACCTGCGAAAGGAACTGGCGGCATCATTCTCCCGGGTGCTCGTCGCGGAATACAGCGGGAAAGTGATCGCCTTCATTTCCGCGTGGATGGTCAGAGGCGAAATGCAGATTAATCGCCTCGCCGTGCTTCCGGAGCACAGGAGAAAGGGCGTCGCCGGCGCGCTCCTCTCAACGCTGGTCTCCCGCCACGCGGAACCGCCTCTTTTCAAGATCCTGCTGGAAGTGCGGGAAAAAAACGAGGCTGCGCGCGCGTTCTACCGTTCCCGGGGATTCATCGAATCCGGCCTGCGGAAAGGATACTACCGCGACGACAACGCGGTGCTTCTGGAAAAAGAGTTACGACAATGAAAATCGCGAGCGCGGTATTCGTGAAGAGCGCCGTTCGGCCCCCCGATTATCCCGGGTACGACCACCCGGAGATAGCGTTTATCGGCAGGTCCAACGTGGGCAAATCTTCTCTCATCAACATGCTGCTCGGCAGGAGGGACCTGGTGAAGGTGGGGGGCCGCCCCGGGGTCACCACCACGGTGAATTTTTTCCTGGTCAACGACGCCATCTCCATCGCGGACCTGCCCGGTTTCGGTTACGCGAAGCTTTCGAAGGAAACGAAATCCGGCTTCATGCCGATGATCCGCCGATATCTATCCGGGCGGAAAAACATCGCCCTCGTGTTCCTGCTGGTGGATGCCAGAAGGGTGCCCGGCGACTTCGAAACGGACGTTATCACCCTGCTCTCCGAAATGGAAAAGCCGGTGGCCGTCATCGCCACGAAATGCGACAAGCTGTCGAAAAACCGTCTGCGCGAAAGCCTGAAGGAAATCTCAGCTGCCCTCGGCACCGGGATCGACGCGATCTTTCCCAGCTCGTCAAAAAGCCGGCAGGGGCGGAACGAACTGCTTTCGCTGATAAAGGAGTTTACCGGCGGTGAGTGAGCGTCATTTAACGGAGAGGCTGCCGATCGCGGAGAGGATGTTCGCGCGGCGCTTCTCGAAGTCCTTCTTGGCGCCGCCCGCCTCGACTATGTAGAGATGTTCCCTGTCGGCGAAGACCGCCAGGGCGTAGATGTGGTTCTCCGCGTTGAAGTGGTACAAATATTCCGAGTACGTGCCCTTCATGTTCTCCGGCGTCCCGAGGGCCCGGGTCTCAAGTTTATGGTAGCCTTTCGACTTCAGGTGGTTGTCGGCGGCGCCCATCCACATCGCCACCTCACCGTACGGTTCGTTCTTCTCCGCGCGCGTCCGGACGCGCACGCCGTCCGATGAAATATATTTGAGAAACCGCGTTTCCTTATAGTAGTGGGCAAATCCCCCGGGAGTATCCATGACGAAAGAGGGACCGCACCCCATCCAGGCCAGGCAACCGAGCATCGCGAGGGATAAGAATTTTTTCATAATATCACTCATTTCCCTCTTTTAATCCCGCATCAGTCCTTCGATTCCCAGGCTCCGAACCCAGTTCCACTGGGAGGGTGCGGTCTGCGTAGTGCCTCCGGAGTCCGTGGATTTGTTCACAAACACGGTCACGTCCGACAGCGCAAACCTGTTTTTGTAGTAGCCGATCTTGCCCTTCAGGTCCTCTATCTCGACAATCACTTTCCCTATCTCCTGCTCCACCCGGAGGGTGTCGGCGAGTTTCGCCCCGCTGAACAGGGCGTTGAGATCGGAAAGGAGCTTCTGCTTCACCCCGAGTCTCGTTTCCAGGTCCAGCATCACCTGCGAAAAATCCTGTCGCGTCTGCCGCTCGTCCGTGACATACCCCGTTTCCGCAAGCTTCCGTTTTACGGAATCCATATCGCCCGATGGAATACGGAGCACTACCCTGTCGTTCGAGAAGTAACTCACATAGCCGTTCTTCGCCGGTGCGAAAGCCCTGAGATCCTTGATCGCATTCTGCGTATTGTCCACGAGGATATAATAGGTGTAGGATGCGATGCTCCTCCCCTCGTCCGGGAACACTTTCACCCAGGCCGGGAGCAGCGCCATGAGGACGGTCATCAGCGCAGCAGTCCTTTTCATTCCGCGTATCCCACCGACTTGATGAAATTCTCAACGAGCCCGGAGCTTTCACCGAGTGTTTTTTCGTCTTTTACCCAGGACTCGAACACGATGATCTTCTCTCCCTTCACGGCAAAGGCCACAGTGTAGTAATCGCCGCCCGCAAGGGAGATGACGCGGCGGTTGAATATCAGCCCTCCCTTCGCCATCACGGCGTCCTCCAGCTTCACCCGGAGCATCCTGTTCTCGAAATCCAGCTTCAGCGCCTCTTCCCAGAACTTCTGGTCGGCGGGCGGGTAATTGTTCGTGACGCCGAGACGAAGCCGCACGGTGCTGTCCGGGTTAACCAGCAGGTACTGGGAGGAGCTTCTGCGCCGGAAGAAATCTTTTTCGAAGACAAAGAAACCGGGCACCTTCTCGTAACCAAGGTCCCCGTCCCGGTCGTGCACAATGCTCCTGCGCGCATTGCTCAAACCGGCGATCCACGGGAAGGGCGAGGCTATGTACCGGCGCGACACGTCGCGCACGAGTGCTCGGAGTTCCATGGAAAGCGTGGAGAACGCGGCCCTGCTTCGCAGGTGGTTCATCTCCGCGGTCATGTTGTCGATCTCGGTGGTAAGGCGGGCTATTTCACGGAGTATCTCCACCTTTTCGGCGGACTTCTCGACGCGTCGGAGAAGCTCGTAGAGCCTCTCGCGGACCCTTTTCGCGGTGTCGATACGGAGCGTCACGTCGTTGAACTGCATGGTCACGTCGGACGCGCTCACCGTCTTGCGCTCCACGGTGCCCAGCCGGTCAACATCGTCAAGGGCATCGTTGAACTTCGCGACGGGAACCCGGGCCACAATCCGCGCCGCCATATAGGAATCGGAAGTGCTGATCGATTCTATGAAGCCTCCGTGGCGCGCCGTCATGTCCTTGACCCGCTCCACGGTCTGCCTGACGCTCTCCACGCCGATACGGTACTCGGCGCCGTAGATGACCATGCGCTGCGACTGCCGCTCCCCCGCCTGTCCCTTCTCCGCGGGGGCATCGGCGGAACGGTCCTCCTCGCGCTCCCGCAGGGTTGATCCATCGTCCGACATGCCGGCGGCCCCTTCCATCTCCGAGGCCGGGGATCTGGGCGCGGACCTTCCGCCATAATCGCGCCCCGTGGGGGCCGAAAGGGGCGCCATTCCCGAGCACCAGAGGGCGCACAAGGAGAGCATCACCAGGATGAGGCAGATACTATTTTTCTTCGCGGAGGGAACCATACCGCAGGCATCATATACCGCGGGAAACGACCTGTCAAGCAGATAACCGGGACCGCACGGCGTGTCAGTGCTTCAGATCTGCGTCATGAGGTACATGATGCGGCTCGCCTTGTTCCTCGGCATGAGCGATATGAGGTACGACGTGATGCTCATCTTGCCCGACTCCTCGGCGTTGGAGTCGATCTGGCGCAGGACGTCTATGATGAGCGGGTCCTCCCAGCGCACGATCAGCTCCACGGCCTTGGCCGGCTCGATGCTTTCCACCTGCTTGGCCAGCACGCGCACGTTGCGCATGTAGCCGGAGTACTTCTTCTGCTCCAGCTCGAGCTTCTTCTTCTCCAGTTCCAGCCCCTTGCGCATCTCGGCGAGCTTCTCGCGCTCCGAGTCAAGGCTCTTCTCCGACTCGACGATCTTCGCCTCACGCTTGTCAAGGTCCTCGATGCGCTCCTGGAGCTTGTTCTTCGATTTTTCGAACTCCTCGCGCGCCACGAGGGAAGGTTCGTCCCCTTCGGCCTCCAGCACGGATACGGCCTCCCGCTGAATCCCGAAGGTTCTCGACACGTTGATCAGGCCGATATAGTCGAGCCACGCGGTGAAGATCCCGATGATGAACAGGAGGAGAATCACGAGGTAGATAATTTTCGCTTTTTCAGACACCATCTTCATGGCCAGGCTCCTGGGACTGATAAATCATTCACGGTTGCGCAGGTACGATTGTATCACCCTGTTGACGTATTCCCTGGTTTCGGGATAATCGGGCACGCCCCCGGCGCGGTCGACGGCTCCCTCGCCCGCGTTGTAGGCCGCCAGGGCCAGCCGGTAATCGCCGCGGTACTTGTCCATCAACCTTCTCAAGTGGGTGACTCCTCCGCGGATGTTCTCTTCAGGCTCGAAGGGATTCTCCACGCCCAGGCTCTGGGCGACCTCGGGCATCAACTGCATCAGGCCCATCGCCCCCCGGGGAGATACCGCCCTGGGATTGTACGACGACTCCGCCTCGATGACGGCGTTCACCAGCGACGGAGACAGCCTGTTCCGCGCGGCGTAATCCCGCGCCAGGTCGCGGAAAGCGGCGGCGGACATGGAATCCGGCGCGTCCGCCGCGGGGTAGCGCATGGCATTCCCGTTCAGGGGGGCCGGAGCATCATCTATGCGCCGGGACAGCTCCGCGCCGAAATCCGCGCGGGGCTCCGGCGCCTGCCTGTTTTCGCGCGCCGGGTGGAACCTCTGGCGTATCTCATTGATGCGCTGCATCACCGTGAACATTCCTTCCATCATAGCATCCGCCTCATCCCGCGTTCTCTATCAGCCTGCGCACGTAGAGCTTCTGGTTCGCGTCGTCGGTCTCCTTCGCGGCTTCGCGGTTGAGCTCGTACTGATACTCCCGCAATTTCCGCTCCCGGAGCTTATCCACCACCTTCTTCTCCCGGGACGCCTCTACGAGCCTCTCGCGGACCTTCGATATCTCTTCTTCCATGCCGTTTATCTTCTGCTGCGCAACCTCGATGACCCGGTGGCCGAACTCCACGAAGCGCTCGAACATCATCGATTCCGCGTAGGAAAAGCGCCCCTCGCGCATTGTGCGCGCGAACTTTTCCCGCTCGGAGGCTATTTTCCGCCTGTATTCCTCCTGCTTCATCCGCTCTATGTTCTGGATGGAGAGGAGCGCCGCGAGCTCGTTCTTGATCTCCTTCTCGCGCGCCTCGCGGAGATCGAGCAGTGTCTGCAGTTTGAACTTGAACTTTTTCACTTACACCTACCGCCTCACCGGGGCGAAGTACGGCGTCCGCACCCTGTCCTGCGCCGCGAGGCCCGGTTTCGCTTCCTTCTGGAACATTCCCTTGAGGCGCTTCACTATATTGTCGAAGGTGTCCTTCTCGTAAATGCCCTGCCTTAAAAACGCGTTGAACTGCTCGCGCATGTCGATGGCCCTGTCCACCATGGTGTCGGCGCCGCGCTTGTAGGCCCCCAGCGTGATGAGGTCTTCGGAATCGCGGTAGGCGGCCATCAGTTCGCGCATTTTACCGGCTGCCTCGCGATGCTCGTCATCGACCACGTCCTTCATGCAGCGGGAGATGGATCCCAGCACGTCGATGGCCGGGTAGTGGTTCCGGTGTGCCAGGTTCCTGTCCAGGACAATGTGTCCGTCGAGGATACCGCGCACCGCGTCGGCGATGGGCTCGTTCATATCGTCGGCCTCGACGAGGATGGTGTAGAAGCCGGTGATGCTGCCGCCGCCCTCGCGCGTGCCCGAGCGCTCCAGGAGCCTCGGGAGCAGTGAAAAGACCGACGGCGGATATCCCCGTGTCGCCGAGGGCTCGCCCGTGGCAAGCCCCACTTCCCTCTGCGCCAGCGCGAACCGGGTGACCGAGTCCATCAGGAGGTTTACGCTCATGTCCTGGTCGCGGAAATATTCGGCAACCGCGTGCGCGAGAAACGCGCCGCGCAGGCGCACCATGGGCGGCTGGTCCGAGGTCGCGACCACCACCACGGAGCGCTTCAGTCCGTCGGGCCCCAGTTCCTTGTCGACGAAATCGCGGACCTCGCGGCCCCGCTCTCCGATAAGCGCGATCACGTTCACGTCGGCGTCGGTGTAGCGCGCCATCATCGCCAGGAGCGTCGACTTCCCCACGCCGGAACCGGAAAAGACGCCGATGCGCTGTCCCCTCCCCACTGTGAGAAGCCCGTCGATCGCGCGTATGCCCACGGAAAGGGGCTGGGTGATAAGCGTGCGGGCCAGGGGATTGGCGGGTTTTGAATCGACCGGGTAGCGCGTCCTGGTGTAGATATCGCCCTTGCCGTCCAGGGGCCTCCCGGTGCCCGATATCACCCTGCCCAGGAGCGCCTCGCCCACCGGGACGGTCATCGCGGAGCCGGCGTCTATCACCTGCGCGCCGACGGTGACGCCCTTCATGTCGCCTATGGGCATGAGCACCAGCCGGTTCTTGTTGAGGCCCACCACTTCGGCGTAGAGGTAGTCGCCGTTTTCGAGCTTTATCTTGCAGAGTTCGCCGTACTTGACGCCCGGCCCCGTGGTCTCGATGGTAAGCCCCGCGATGCGCTCCACCCTGCCGGTGCGGCGCACCACGTCGATTTCGTCGATGATGTCCCGGTACTTGCTGAGGACATCGACCTTGTCATGTGGCAGGATCCTTACCATCTACGTGCCCGCCGTCACAGGGTACTCGTGTTTCGTATGGCTTCTTCGATGGTGTCCAGCTGCGTCGAGATGCGCGCGTCAATGGCGCCCACGTCGGTTTCGATGATGCAGCCGCCGCGGTCCACGCGGGAATCCTCGTAGATGTTCACCTTCTTGAGCGATTCCATCATCTTGATGAGCTCGTCCTTGTGCGCCGTGGTCATGTCCAGGTCCGCGAAGTTGACGCGGATGTCGATGCGGTCGCGGTCCTTCACGCGCCGTATCGCCTCCTTGATGTTGTTAATGACCACCTCGCGCCGTTCCACGATCTCGTCCTTGATGACCTTGCGCGCGATCATCAGGATCATCTCCGTCATGAGCTTCTCCGACGAGCGGATGATCTCGTCTCGGATGTCGACGGCCGTTGAGACGATGGTGCCCAGCCGGTCGATGAGGCGCATCACCTCGGCCTGGCCTTCCTTGTAGCCTTCCTCGCGGCCGGCCTCGTAACCCTTCTTGTACGCCTCGTGCTCTATCTCCGAGACCTTGAGTTCGGCCTCCTTGATCATCTTCTCCGCCTCGAACTTGGCGCGCTCTATTTCGCGCTCCGAGTCGATCTTCAGCTTCTCCATCTCCGCCTTGATCTGCTCGCGGGCGTTCTGGAGTTCCTGGAACGCGGCCTTGCGGCCGTCCTCCTCTATCTGCTTCGCCCGCTCCTGCGCGTCGGCGAGCATGGTCTTGACTTCTTCCTCGGTCTCACGACGGTACCGCTCCAGCTCCGCCTCCATCTCCTCGATGGACGGCCCCTGGTAGACGTCGACGGGGTTGCCGTTCTCGTCCACCTCGAACTCGCGGTACTCCTCGTCGCTCATGACGTTCTTCTGGTACTTGTCCGGGAGCTCGACCTGCCTGGGGGCCCCCGAGGTGTGTATCTCGACGGGTTTGAATACGAGCTTAGACAATGAGCTCCTCCTCGCCGGCGCGCGCGACTATGATATCCCCGGCCTCTTCCAGTTTTCTGATGATGTTCACGATCTTCTGCTGGGCCTCCTCCACGTCGCGGAGGCGGATAGGCCCCATGAAATCCATGTCCTCACGCAGGAGCGACGACGCGCGCTTCGACATGTTCCTGAAGATCTTCTCCTGCACCTCGGCGTCCACGCCCTTGAGCGCTTTGGCGAGGTCCTGGCTGTCTACTTCGCGGAGCACCTTCTGGATGGAGCGGTCGTCCAGGAGGACGATATCCTCGAAGACGAACATCCGCTTCTTGATTTCCTCGGCGAGCTCCGGGTCCTCCTCCTCCAGCGCCTCGATGATGATCTTCTCCGTTCCGCGGTCGACGTTGTTCAGCACCTCGACGATGGAGTCGATGCCGCCCGCGGAGGTGTAGTCCTCGCTGGCCAGCGTGGAGAGCTTGCGCTCCAGCACGCGCTCCACCTCGCGCAGGACGTCCGGCGAGGTGCGGTCCATGGTGGCGATGCGCTTGGCCACGTCGGCCTGGATCTGGTGGTTGAGACCCGACAGTATCAGCGCGCCCTTGTTCGGATCGAGGTACGCCAGGATAAGGGCGATGGTCTGCGGGTGCTCGCCCTGGATGAAGTTCAGGAGGTGGCTCGGGTCGGTGCGGCGAATGAAGTCGAAGGGGCGCACCTGCAGGCTCGAGGTGAGCCGGTTCACTATGTCGATGGCTTTCTGGGTGCCGAGCGCCCTTTCCAGGACCTCCCGCGCGTAGTCGATGCCGCCCGTGGTGATGAAGCCCTGGGCCATCATCAACTCCTGGAACTCCTGGAGCACGCGGTCCTTGTCCTCGGGCTCTATCTTGTCCAGGCGGGCGATCTCGAAGGTGAGCTGCTCGATCTCGTCCTCGCGCAGGTGCTTGAAAATCTCCGAGGACACGTCGGTCCCCAGCGTTACCAGGAAAATGGCCGCCTTCTGCCTTCCCGTCAGCTGTGACTTCTTGGATTGGAGCATGAACGATACCTCAAAACCGTAGTAACGGCGCCGGAGCGCGGCCCCTTTCTAATAAGATAACGACATACCGCGAAACGTCAATAAAATCCGGCACCGCCCGCCGGCGCGGGCCACGCTACTCTTCCGCGAGCCAGGTGCGCAGGAGCTGCGCCACGTCGTCCGGCCTCTCCCTCGCCAGGTTGATGGCGTTCTCCTGGAGCTCCAGGCGCGCCTTTTCCTCGAGCGACAGCTCCACCTCCACGCCCTCCTCTTCCGCCGCGCGGAGCGCCGCCTCGCGCATGCGCTGCTGCTCCCTCGCCAGCTCCTCCTCCCGGAGGCGCCGCCGCCGGGCGAGTTCCTTGCTTATCGCCCTGAACAGGATGACGCCGAGGAAGAGCACGAACACGCCGATAAGCGCCGCCAGGAGAAGCCGCTTCAACTGCTCCTTGCGCTGGTACTCCTCCCGGAGCGCGCGCCACTCGTTATCGCGGTCGAACATGATGTTCTCGACCGCCACCTGGTCGCCGCGCGCATCGCTGAACTGAATCGCCCTCTTGACGATGTTCTCGGCCTGCTTTATCTCTTCCTTCGTCAGGGCAACCTGGACCGGCTTCTTCATCGGATCCAGGTCATAGGTGCCGTCGGGATTCCGGGGCAGGTCCTGCCTGCCGTCAACCGCTATGGCCACGGAAACGCCCGTCACGTTGTAGGGCTCCCGCTGGATCTTCCTGACGCTCTTGTTGACCGCCTGGTTGCGTATCTTTTCCGTCTTGCTGTACTTGGAATACTGGTCGTCGCTCGCCTTGTATCCCGGCGGCTTGTTTCCCTCGGTGCCGGCCGGTCCCTCCGGATTCCAGCCGTGTCCCTGGAAATCCTCCTTGGTGGTCTTCGAGGAAACGGTGAGCGAATCCTTCACCTTGCGCTCGGAATACGGCGTGGCGGGATTGTCCTTCTCCATTTCTATGGGGGAGTAATCCTCGCGCTCCTCGGAGACCTTGTCCCAGTTGAAGGACATGTTCAGCCGCACGATCTGTATACGGTCGGGGGAAAAGACCTTCTCGAGGCCCTTCCGGATGTCATTCATCAGGTTGGCGCGGACCTTCTCCTCGATGCGCTGCCGGTACTGGATGAGCGTGAACTCCGCCTTGGCAACGTCGAAATCGTCCTCGAAATCGGATATTATCTTGCCGAACTCGTCCGTGATGGTGACATTGTCGGGCTTGAGCTTGGTGCCCACGGCGCGCGATACGAGATACTGGATGCCCTTGACTTCCTTCTTGGAGAGCTTGTCGTATCCAGGCGCGAGATAGACCGTCACCGCGGCGGTATAGTTGTCGTCCTTCTCGACATAGAGATCGTCCTTGGTAATGGCGATCTCGACGCTGGCCCTGTCTATGTTGGTCAGCGATTCAATGTGCCGCTTGATCTCGTCGCGCAGGGCCCGCATGTACTTGACATCGAGCTCCCTGTCCGTCTCCGTCCACTTCGATATATCAAAAAGTTTCCACCCGGGTATGCCCTTGGGGATCATGCTCTCCTGGGCAAGCTTCGTCATGATGAGGTCTTTTTCCTGGGGGTTGACCATGATCGAGGTGGTGCCTCCCGTCGAGTAACGGTATCCCATCTCGTCAAGCTTCTTGGTCACCTGCCCGAAGTCCGCCGAATCAAGCTCGGCAAAGAGCACCACCCGCTGCTGCTCGCTCGACACGGAGAAGAGGACGATGAAGGAGACCACCACCACCCCCAGCACCACGCCGATGACGATCCGCTTCGTGGTATCCAGCTTGCCGTATATTTCTTTCAGTTGATTCAGCAGGTTGCGTAAAAATTCCATCCTGCACCCCCTCCCTTACGCGCCACAAGGAGTGATAGCGGCGCATGCCGGCTCAAAACCGCCCTGTTCGACGCAAAAGGGGGCCTTCAGCTGCAACGCCCATAGTAAAGAGACATAATGCACTGTGCATGAAATAAAAAAAAATGTAAACAAAAAAATTATCCTTTTATGGAAAAATGATAAAAAAATTGTATTCATCATGAGTGCCTCGCCCGCGAACCCGATGGCGTTGCAGGGATGCCCCGCGGGGCCACCGGGGTCTGCGCCCCCAACCCCCTTTACGGAATCGATTGAATTCAATCCCAATAACCTCATCACGAATTCCGCCCTTAACTCTTCTCGGGCATGTTAATCTACCTGCGCTATCTCAATCCGACTGCATAACAGAAGGGGTGGCCCTGGCCACCCCTTTCGATTTCCCGGCCTATCTCAGGTTCATGAGCTCGCGAACCGTCCGGACCACCTCGTCCCGCACGGCCCGGGTGAAGCTCAGGGAGACCTCGGCCTTCTGGGCCGCTATCATCACCGTGTGGATATTGACCGATTCCGGCTCCGTGATCATCCTCCTGGTCAGGTCCTCGGACTCCACCTGGAGGTTGTTCACCGTGCCTATCGCCCTGTTCAGGGCCTCGGCGAACCCGCCCGCTGCGTCATCCGTTGCCTGCGCCCGCCGCTGGTCCCCGTAATGCAGGGGATGCGTGGTATTCAGCCTTACAATGTGCCCTTCGCCTATGCGCATGTCCATTATCGTACACTCCTTTCTCTATTTCTATCAGTGGCACCGGGTTTCGACGGCCACTCTGGGGCTTGTGAAGCCGAAATCGCGCACGGCGTATTCCCGCCGCGGCGTACCCTTGAACGAAAGGTCGTGCGATACGTGGCTTTCCATCCTGCCCGTTGTTTCCTTATACATGGCTCACTCCTCCTTCTACGCCGTTATCCGTCCAAGCTCGAGGGCCCGGTTGAACATGGTCCGCTCGCTGTTTATCATCGTGATGTTCGCCTCGTAGGAGCGCGAGGCCGATATCAGGTCGGTCATTTCCATGACGACGTTGACGTTCGGCATCTCCACGTAGCCCCGTTTCGGGCCTATCTGGATGGCGTCGGGGTGGCTGGGATCGTAATTGAGCCTGAAGGGCGACTGGTCGTTCTCGATCTTTATCACCCTCACCCCCCTGCCAAGTCCCGACTCTATCCGCTCCGGAACCAGGGGCGACTTGTAGTTGGGGCGCACGTTCACCGGCGCGAAGATGATGCGCCTTCTCCGGTAAGCGCCGCCCTCCGGGGTCCTGGTGGTGGTGGCGTTGGCGATGTTGTTGCTGATCACGTCCATGCGCAGGCGCTGGGCCGTGAGGCCCGTCGCCGCTATGTTGAAGCCGTCAAACATTCCCATTTACGTGTCTCCTTTACGCCTGCCGCATCGCGATCTTCAGCATGCGGAAGTTGTTGCCGATCCCCGTGATGAACGCGTTGTACCGCATCTGGTTCTTCGCCGCGTCGACGATCTCCTTCTCTATGTCCACGTTGTTGCCGTCGTTCCTGTACGTGGTGTTGTAGTCCAGGTTGATCCTGGGCGCTACGGCCCTGATGTCCCGTTCCACGTAAAACGGGATGTGCCGCGGGTCCGTCACCACGCCCGGATACCTGCCGTCCTGCTGCGCGTTGTAGTCGATGACGCGCCGCAGTTCGCTCTCGAAATTCACCTCGCTCCGCTTGAAATGGGGGACGTCGACGTTCGCGATGTTGTTCGATATGACCCTGCGCCTCACGGACTCCGTGTCCAGGCCCCTTTCCAGGAGGTGGTTGAGCCTCATCATGCCGCTGTTTTCAAACATAGAATACCCCTGATCCTTCCTGTTATTCTCATCGGAATAATCCATAAAAGCGTGAGTTTTTTTCGAGACATAACATGTTTTTTTACGCTTTTTTCTTGTTGCAAAACCATTCATTAAATGCATGATATATTTCATATTATGATATGCACCCGATAATCCGGCCGTGCGGCCACATCTCCACGTGCCGCCGGGCCGGGCATAATGACGCATGAAACACACGGACGACATCGGCCATGATACGGACGCCGGGGGACTCCGCGGAAGCGCGCTCGACTCATTGCTGCGGCATTCCGGCGAAATCGTCGCGGTCATCGACCCCGGCGGAAAGATCCTGTATATCTCCCGCCCCGTACAACGCCTGCTGGGATACGACGATACCGCCCTTGCCGGGAAAATCCTGTACGACTTCATCCACCCCGACGACAAAGAAGGCGTCCGAACCATGGTGGAGAAGGCCGCCGGATCGCTCCACCTGCCCCACACCGTGCAACACCGCGCGCGCCATGCAGACGGCCGGTGGCTCATCATGGAAAGCACGGCCAGCAACCGGCTGGATGCCCCCCAGATCGGCGGCATTGTGATCAATTCCAGGGATATCACCGGGCTCCTCCGGACAGCGAATGAGCTCAGGGAAGAGGAACTGAAGTTCCGGGCACTCGCCGAAAGCACATCAACGGCAATTTTCATCTGGCAGGACGAGACGCTCGTCTACATCAATCCGGCTGCGGAGAAGCTCACCGGCTACTCGAAGGATGAATTTTACGGAATGAAGTTCTGGGAGATCATACACCCGGAACACCGTGAAGAGGCGCTGCGGCGCGGGATGGCCCGAATCCGGGGTGAAGACGTGCCGGTCCACAACATATTCCGGGTGATGACGAAGTCCGGCGCGGAACGCTGGGCCGACACCCACGCGACCCTCATCTCCTGGCGCGGCAAGCCGGCAGTCCTCGGAACCGCTCACGACATCACGGAATTCAAACAGGCAGAGGACGATCTCGCGGGGAAGGCATCGGAACTCCAGGCCATTTTCAGTGTCCTGCCGGATCTCTTCTTCCGCTTTGACCGCGCGGGCACCATTCTGGATTCCCTTGCCGGCAATGAAATGGACCTCATCCTGCCGCGGGAGTCGTTCATCGGGAAGAACATCCGGCAGGTGACCCCGCCCTTCCTCGCGGACCTGACGATGGACGCAATTGGACGCGTTCTCTCCGGCGAAGCGCGGCTTACCCAGGAGTACTCCCTCCAGATCGGCGGGCGTGAGGAGCATTTCGAGGCCCGCTACGTGCCCATCGCCGGGGACCAGGTCGTTGCCATCGTGCGCAATATCACAGAGAAGAAGAGGAACGAGACCGAGATCCTGAAGGCACAGCGGCTCGATTCAATCGGCATCCTCGCCGGAGGCATCGCCCACGACTTCAACAACATACTCGCGGCCATCCTGGGTAATATCTCCCTCGCGCGCTTCTACGCTCCTTCCGGGGACAGGCTCCACGCCAAGCTCGACGAGGCGGAGAAGTCGATCGACCGGGCCCGCGACCTCGCGCGCCAGCTCCTCACCTTCGCCAGGGGCGGCGCCCCCGTGAAAAAGCCGATGTGCATCGGCGAGCTTGTTCGCACCACGGTGGGCTTCGCGTTGAGCGGATCGCCGGTGGAGAGCGTCCTCGACATCGAGGAGGGACTCTGGCCCGTGGAAATCGACGAGGGGCAGATGCACCAGGTGATCAACAACATCGTCATCAACGCCGTCCAGGCCATGCCCGACGGAGGCACCATCACGGTACGGGCGGTAAACGTCCCGGGCCGCGGAAATCCCCGGGAGCGGGGTGAAACATCTCCCCGGCCGGGCGATCGGGTGCTGGTCACCGTCACGGATCAGGGAACCGGTATCCCGGGGGAGTTCATCGAGCGGATCTTCGAACCGTATTTCAGCCTGAAAACGGACGGGACGGGGCTCGGGCTGGCGACATCGTACTCCATCGTCAAACGCCACCAGGGGACGATAGCGGCATCGTCCGAACCGGGGCGCGGTACGACTATCAGCGTCAGCCTTCCCGCAACGGGAGCTGTGTCGGACATTACAGATAAAGGCGCGCGGGGACCGGTCCGCGGCTCGGGAAGGATCCTTGTCATGGACGACGAGTCGGCGATTCTCGACGTCTGCAGTGAGATGCTCCGCCGGCTGGGATACGACGCCGAAACGGCCCTTGACGGCTGCGAGGCACTGGAAAAGTACCGTGAGGCGATGCCGGCGGCCCCGTTCGCCGCGGTGATCCTGGACCTCACGGTGCGCGGCGGCATGGGCGGAAGGGAGTGCATCGGCGGACTTTTGGCGCTCGATCCCGCCGCCAGGGTCCTGGTGTCCAGCGGATACTCCAACGATCCGATCATGGCCGAGTACCGGGACTGCGGGTTCCGCGGGGTTATCGCCAAACCGTACAACATCGTGGATCTGAGCCGGGTTCTTCACCGTATTATCAGCGAATAAACCGCCTTCCGCCCTCTCCTCCCCATGCCCGCGGGCAAGTTTATTGTGGTTGAAATATCACCCTCTATCCGATAATTAATCAACGGCATTATCAATCCCTGGTGATACTATCCCGACAATGAACACTCGATTCAAAACAGTCATGATCGCCCTCGTCACGGCACTGATCCTCCTGGTCGGCTACTTCCTCGTCAGGCCCGGCCTGCTGGAACGCGAATACCTGAACGCGCTCAACGCCCGCAGCGCCGCGGCGACGACCGGGCTGGAGCGCTTCGAAAGCGAGAAATCAATCGAGGGCAGGGACTTACAGAAGTTCCGCGAAACGCTGGAAAAAGAGTTCGGCCCCGCGGACTACTTCGCGGTTTTCGATAAAAAGAACGTCCCGGTCTACCGGCATACGCTGGACCGCGAGAGCGAGCTTTTCTACTCGCTGACCCAGGAGATCCAATCCGGGAAGGTGAGCACGGGCATGAGCCCCCTGGTGAGGTTCTACAACCAGAAAAAGTACTACGTGCACCTTAACAATTTCCGTGACGGCAGCATGGCCCTCTCCTACGCGTTCCGGCTCTCGAGAAAGGACATCATCCGCATCGCCCTGGAACTGACGCTTATCATCCTCCTTTCGATAGCGGCGGGCGCCCTCGTTCACATTGCCCTGTACAGGTCGGGGAAGATAGCGCCGACGGCAGAACACCGCGTCATCAAGGTGGGCGCCAGGAAGGAGGCCGCCGCGCCCGGCGATGAGAGGAAGGCCGGCGAGATGTCTGCCCAGGCCGCTGAAAGCCTCAAGAACTATGTCCTGGAGCTTTTTACCGCGATCGCCGCCGGCCACTCGCCGGATTCGATATCGCTCTACATAATGGACCGGGAATCGATCCGGATGGCGAAGACCTTCGAGATGAAGGGCCAGAGCTTCATTAAGATCGACACGCCGGACCTCGACGTGATCGACGTGCGTAACGACATAGGCACGGAGCTAAAGAGAGCGTCCACCCTCGTGCTCTCGAACGGCAACAGGCTCCTCCTCCCGATCCTGTTCAGGAACTCGCTTCTGGGTGCCGTCAACCTGGTGCGCGGCGTCCCCTTCAAGGGAATGGAGATCGCCGACATCAAGTCGTCCTTCGGGAACATCGCCCAGCACCTGAGCGAGTATATCTTCTGCCACGACGTGGTGATGGACGCGGAGTCGGGGCTCTACAGCAACTTCTACTTCAAGCTGAAATACGACGAGGCGGTAAAGCGCAGGGCGAAGGGCGGAGACCATTTCGCGGCGATGAGCGTCCAGCTCTTCCGCGAAAACGCGCCGGCGCGGGAACCGTTCCTTGCGATCGTCAGGGGTATCTCGAAGAAGATCGCCGAAAGGCTCGGGGAGGACGATATCGCCACGCTCCACGGCGACACCGTTTCCGTGCTTCTGCCGGGCGCTGAAAAGGAGCGCGCCGTCGAGGCCGGCGAGGAACTGCTGGCGTATCTCTCGAAGCTCACAGTGAAGACCGAGAAGGGCCGCGTGGACCTTGCCCCCTGCATTGGGCTCTCCTCCTCCGACATGCTGGGCGCGGGGACCGATCCCATGGCGGCCGCGCGGCAAAACCTGGACTACGCGCTTCTCTCCGGCGAAAGCAGGGTGGAGTACTCGAACATCAGGAGCATGTAGCGCGAACGCGCGACAGCGATGTCGCGCGTTCACCCCTGGACGCATTCCGTTCTGTAGTTAAAGAATAATCTTCAATCCGCCGTAGTAGGAACGCTCCGGGCTCTTGTAGCCCACCGGGTTCTCGTACTTTTTGTTCTCGAGATTCTCAATCCTGCCGTGTACCACGAATCCCCTGTAGACCTCGAAGGATCCAACCAGGTGCATGACGGTGTAGTATTCAACGTCGATTTTGTGTTCCACCCATGCTGAATCAAACCAACTGTCTTTTCTTTTCCCGATATAGTTGATCCCAAAATTCACGTTCCCCCTGTCCAGGATGGAGAGATTCACGTTGGCGCCGCCCTGGTGCTCCGGGTTGCGGATATCCCTTTCCCCGGTGAGGACGTTGTTGGCTTCGCGGATATAGGTATAGTGCGCGTCCACGCTGAACCACCTGAACGGGGCGAATCGAAGTGAAGACTCCACGCCGCTGGTGCGGAATTGGCCCTTGTTGACGGTTTTCATCCCCTCCACATCTATCATGTTATCGTACTCCACTTCGAAATACACCACGTCGACGACCAGGCGATTGCCCCAGACCGGCTGCTCCACGCCGGCGTCCCAACTGACGCTCTCCTCCGGGTCAAGTTCCTTGTTTCCGTAAACCGGATCGTAGAGCTGGAATATCGTCGGGGCATGGAAACCGGTGCTGTAGTTACCCCGAAAGCGGGTTTCCGTAAACGGAAGCGCGATACTGCCGGAAAGCTGGTAATCGAGATGTTCGCCGAAAGTTTCATGGTTCGTGCGCCGCACGCCGGCGGTGAGGAAAATTCTGTTGAGGATCTTCAACCGGTTCTGCGCATAGAGGGACTTGGTGTTAATCCCGGTCTCATCGAAGGCGGTCGTTGATGTGCCCATTCCCCACGGATCGCCGTATGCCAGGGATTCCATCGAATCCTGTTCAATCTCACCGCCGACGGTGATATCATCGAAAGTACCCAGGGAAAACATATGCTGCCACTCCGCCTTCCTGTGTGTGCCGTGGTAGCGGGAGTCGCTGAACAGCGGGCTGTCGACAACATCGAGCCTGTCATTGTTATGCCTCTCCATGTTCATATAATACACAGACAGCCGGTGGCTCCAGAAGGAGGCGATGCGGTGCTCAAACGCCAGGACAGAGGTGAGCTGCCTTGTGTTCTGCGTGTTGTTCCTGTCGTCATCATAGGCATCGTCGTCGATGTCGCTCTCGGAATCGTAATAGCGCGAGGAGAAGGAAAGCCACGCACTCTCCAGCACGCGGTATCCCACGCGCGTGGAAAGCGTCAGGTTGCCGTAGCTGTCCCGCTCCGGTTCGTCAACGGCTCCGGGGGCCTTCGCCGCGCTGGAGATTCCCTTTGAATCCGTCCGGGACACCGCCATGGAGAAATACGATGTATCATCCCCCTCTGAAAGCGAGATGGATTCCCTGTAGGTCTGGTACGAACCGCCCTCGAAGTTGATGGAACCGGCCAGCCCCCCGCTTCCCCGCTTCGTGATGATGTTCACCACGCCACCCGTGGCGTATGAGCCATAGAGCGTGCTGTACGAGCCGCGCAGGACCTCGATGCGGTCCACGTTGTCCGTCAGCAGGTTGGTGAGGTTCAGGCTGCCGTCGGGGCTGGAAGGGTCGTTCAGCTTCACGCCGTCGACGAGGACCAGGACGTGCCGCGATTTCGAGCCCCGCATCACCAGGCTCGACATGCCGAACTGCCCGGTCTGGGCGACCATCATTCCCGGCACGTCCCGGAGGGCGTCGACCACCTGTTTCTTCCCGCGCTGCTCCATCTCCTTCGCGGTGATCACCGTGATCGAAGCGCCGGTCTCGCGGTAATCTATCTCGCTCTTGGTCGCCGTGACGACTATTTCTCCTGCCTCGTATAGCGCCTCTTTCGACGCCGGGGCTTTTTGCACGCCGCGCTCCCGGCCCTCTTCCGCCCACGACGAGGCCGCCGTGATCGACAGCGCCACGCTCATCGCGCCGATACATCTCCACAATCCTTTCATGTCTGTTCCCTCCGGGAAATATTAAAATTGACATGGGCGATACAGCCGCGCTCGAAAGCCGGCCGGCTACGTTCATGTCAACTGGATAGAGGGGATTGATATACAAAGCTCCGGCGGAACGTGCGGAAAACAAAAAACACACGGCCCGAGGCGTGTGTTGTCAGCCAGAGCACCTGCATCCGGTGAAGCGACGCAGGCCTGGTTCCCAATCCTCGAGGATATCCAGATACAGTAGGAGTTCCTGGCTTTTCCGCCTTGGCGGAATCACAGTTGCGGGTCAGCGGGGGATTCACACCCCCTTCCTCCTGGTATGCCGCGGGAGCGCATCGGCGCCCCGTTGACCCTGCAACCACACTACCACACACTAAAACTGTCAAGAATATTATACCGTAAAAATCTACTTGCCATTCCCGGTGCGATGAAGAACGATTGCGCCCGTCGCGCATCGGTATCGCCCCCACGCCGTCGCGCGCGCAGTACATGCACAGTTATCCCCACGAAAAGGAGGTTCAACTCAAACGATGAGCACTTCAACCAGTCAACCCCAGCTGAAGCAGACCCTGGGAATCTTCGATGTCGTATCAATCATTATCGGTATCGTTATAGGATCGGGCATATTCAAGCTCCCGGGAATGGTGGCCAACAGCTCCCCCACAGAATCGACCTTCATGCTCGTGTGGCTCGCCGGCGGCGTCATGTCGATCATCGGCGCCCTATGTTATGCGGAGCTCGCAACGACGTACCCCAACGCGGGCGGCGACTACTACTTCATCAACCGCGCGTACGGCAAGGGAATGTCGTTTCTGTTCGCCTGGGCCCGCATGACGGTCATCCAGACCGGATCCATCGCTTTCCTGGGATTCTTCATCGGCGACTATCTCACCGGGGTCTACCGCCTGGGTGAATACTCATCCGCCATATATGCCTTCATCACCGTCATTGGCCTCACGGTCGTCAACATCTTCGGCCTCAAACAGGGCAAATGGGCCCAGAACTTTTTCACTGTCACCATCGTGGCGGGCCTCCTCACCGTCGTGGGGATCGGCATCGGCGGCACGCCGGTCGCCGGGGCCTCCGCCCAGGCCCACACGCCGCAGATGGGAATCGGGATGGCCATGGTCTTCGTCCTCCTCGCCTTCGGTGGCTGGAACGAGTCGGCGTACGTATCGGCCGAGATAAAGAATCCTGAGAAAAACATCGTCAAGTCGCTCGTCATCGGGCTTTCCATCGTTACGGTGATCTACCTCCTGGTGAACTGGTCGTATCTCCACATCCTGGGCCTCAAGGGAATGGCCGATTCGCGGAACGTGGCGCAGGACCTGGTGAAGGCCACACTGGGCGAAACATACGTCCCCCTCATCACCTTCTGCGTAGTCTTCGCGGTCCTGAGCACCACCAACGCCACCATCATCTCCGGCGCCCGGAGCAACTACGCCCTGGGGCGCGACTTCAGGGTCCTGGGCTTCATGGGGAAATGGAACGCCGATACCAGTACGCCGGTCCTCTCCCTGGTTGTCCAGTGCGTCATCGCACTGGCCCTCATTCTCCTGGGCAACATCATCAACGTGAACACAGGTTTCGAAACGATGGTGGCATACACCACGCCGGTCTTCTGGTTCTTCTTCTTCCTGGCGGGCGTCTCGGTCTTCGTCCTGCGCAGGAAGGACTCCGGCATCAAGAGGGTTTTCAGCGTGCCCCTTTACCCTGTCACGCCTGTCATCTTCTGCCTGATCGGACTCTACATGCTCAAGAACGCCTTCGACTGGATAATGCTCCTGCCGAAGATCGGACTCTATTCCGGGCTGGGCGCAGCAATCGGGGTCGCGGTGCTGGTGCTGGGCATTCCGCTGTATCTGGTCAATATGAAGATGGAGAAGAAAAGCCAATAGCTGTGCGGCACTTCTCCTCTCGCTAATAGCATGCAAAAGGGCATCCCCCGCGGGATGCCCTTTTCCGTTGTGTCTCAACCAGCGTCGCCGGATGGTTTATCTTCCGGCAGCGCCCTTCTGCATCTGCATCGACTTCGCCACGCGGATTCCCACGTAGTCGTAACGCAGGTGCATCGCGAAATGCCGCCTGTAGGTGGAACGGCACTCGCCGCTGGAGAATTTCCAGCTGCCGCCGCGCATCACGCGCTGGTAGCGCGCTTCCGGGTCTTCGCGGCCGTCGGTCCCGATGTAGGGATAACGGTAATACAGGGAGCTCGTCCATTCGAAGACGTTGCCCGCCAT
Organism: Spirochaetota bacterium; assembly: GCA_017998375.1. Taxonomy (GTDB): domain Bacteria; phylum Spirochaetota; class UBA4802; order UBA4802; family JAGODF01; genus JAGODF01. The sequence goes on along the minus strand of JAGODF010000027.1, from coordinate 29 downwards.
GTCATAGAGCCCGTAGGGGTTCGGCGCGA
>JAGODF010000026.1 GCA_017998375.1 Spirochaetota bacterium | reverse complement strand
TCGAGGTTGCCCGTGGGCTCGTCGGCGAGGATCACGGAGGGGGAGTTCACAAGTGCGCGGGCGATCGCGACGCGCTGCTTCTCGCCGCCCGAGAGGGTGGCGGGGTGCTGGCCCGCGATGGCGCTCAGGTCGAGGTAGTCCACGAGGTGCTCGACGCGCGCGCGCAGGTCCCGGGTGTGACGGTTGAGGACGGCGGGGAGGGCGATATTGTCCCGCGCCGTGAGGTTCGGGAGCAGGTTGAAGGTCTGGAAGACGTAGCCTATCTCCCGGTTCCGGTACCGCGCCCGCCGGAGGTCACCCCAGCGGTAGATGCTCTTCCCGCCGTAGAACACGCGGCCTTCCGACGGCTTCAGGAGCCCCGCCATCACGCCGAAGAGCGTGGTTTTCCCGGAGCCCGATTTCCCGGACAGCGCAACGACGGTGCCGGCTTCGAGCTCCAAGCTTACTCCGGAGAGTATCTCCCGTGCGCCGAAGGATACATGGATGTTTTCTATGGAGAGCATAGCGGTAAAAGCGACGCCAGGCAGATGCCTGGCGTTGCACTGTTTTCTATGTGGCGTGTAGCAGGTCAGTAGTCAACAGATTTTTTCAGGAACTCGAGCATCAGGCTCTCGGCGTCCTTCTTTCCCTTGTAGTAGGTTTCCGCCACGTCCAGGAGCACGTTGCTGACGAAGACCAGGTTCGGAACCATGAAATCGCGCTTGAGCTCGTTGCGGATGGGGAAGGCCGTGGTGTTCTGGATGTCGCCGAGCTTCTTGTTGTCCACCAGCTTCACGTCCTTGCGGAACTTCGCGTTCTCGATGGTGTAGTTCACCAGGAGCGTGTGCGTGAAGGTGACGTCGTTGGTCTGCTCGTCACCCGGCGAAGGGTCCACTATGTTCACGCGCACCGCGGAGTTGTCGTCGTAGTAGCGTTCGAAGATCTCCATCTCTATCTTGTTGACGGTTTCGCCGGAATAGAAAATGCGGAAGGTCTTGTTTTTCACTCCCACGATCTGGTGGAGGTTCAACGGATTGCGGATGAACTTGTGGCGCGTCACCTCCATGAATGTCCCGTTCTTGTCCGCGTAATTTATGGTGGTCTGGAAGGGGACGATGCGGATATTTTTTTTCATCTCGTCGGAGGTGAGCTTGTATTCCCTCACCGTCTTGAGGATGTCCTGGTTGATCGAGTTGATCTGCTTGTTCATCACCTCGCCTTCCTTCTCGATCTCCTTGGAGGTGAGCTTGTCGGACTTTGCGGCCTCCTGATCTGTCTGGGCGAAAGTCACGTGGAGCGGCAGCGCGATAATCGCCAGGGCGAACAGTATGAATAATAAGAGAGCTGTTCTTCGATGCATCGTTTCCTCCATGAACAATGGGCTTTGATGAGTGCGCACGGAACGGCCACAGACTACTACAGTACCATTTTCGGAAAAAGTCAATCGTTTGTTGAGAATTAATTATTGATAAAAACGGGTCCGGCAGGACAATGGAAAACTCCGGCGCGGCGCGGGCCGCCCGGCAACCGAGTAATCAGGAGAAGCGATATGCTGCCCCGTCCCATGACCGCCGGCGACTTTACCTGCCTCTACTGCGGCAGCCGCCTGGAGCTGAAGCTGGAAGGGCTGGTAATTGGCGAAAACCGGGGCTCGTGCCCCATGTGCGCCGAACCGTTCTGTGTAAGGATCAACGAGGATGATATGGCCGGCCTGCTCGATGCCGAGGAAGAATCAAAGCGCCACTGATTCGAAACGTTTCCGGAGTCTGTCCCGGGCTTCCACCGGGTCCACGACGACCACCCGCGAGCCGGCGAGCACGTCCAGGAACCCCACCTCGTTTTCGTAGCGGGGAACCACGTGGGCATGGACGTGGTCGATGCTGGCGCCGCTCCCGCGTCCCAGGTTGTAGCCCACGTTGAATCCCGACGGGCCGAATTCAGCTTCAAGTATGCCGATGGTTTTCACTATGAGGCCGTGGAGCTCGCGGGCCTCCTCTTCGGTAAGTTTTCCCAGTTCGGTGACGTGGCGCGCGGGGAATATCATCAGGTGGCCGGGATTGAAGGGGTAAAGGTTCACCGCGACGATGAAGAGCCCGTCCCGGTGCACCGTGAGGTCCTTCACCTCCGGCGCCCCGTCCCGGACGGCGCAGAGGATGCACTCCACGCCGGGTTTTCCGCCCTTCACGTACTTGATCTTCTCCGTGTTGAATAGGTGATCCCGCATCTGAATCCTCCATCGCGGCCGCGCGCATCGCCCCAATCCTGCCTGGGAAGCGATTCCCACTAATAAGATATTTTTTCCGGCAGCCTGCGATATCATTGCCGCGGTGGTTCCGTTGCCGGCGTATTATAAGAGGGCAAGCCCTTTGAAATATTCCCGGTAAAATCCCCTGTCCCTGGTGAGGAGACGGTCGGATTGTGTTTTTGAAAAAGCCCCGATCAGGAAATCCGTGATGATCCGGTCCCGCGTTTTCGCCTTTTTCCTGTATGCCTTCCACATGAGCCCCGCCAGGTGCGCCGCCTCGCTGTCGAGGGGTAGGATCTCTACTCCCATTTTCGATAGAGATCTGTCGAGCAGTACCCTGTCATCGAACTGCGGCGCAAGTTCGGCATAGACGATATTGCAGATTACCAGTGCTCCATCCTTGTACGCTTTCTCCAGGGTCATGAGCGAGGTCTCCCCATGGGTCGGATCGGGAAGAAACACATCCAGAAGGATGCTTGTGTCGATGGATGTTATCACCTGCCGCCCCTTATCTGGTCGATGTAATCGTCGGAGCTGCCTTCATGTTTCAATATGCCGTACAGTTCCCTGAAAGGGCTCTCGGAATAACCGCGCTTGATCAGCAGGAGTCCCTCTTTTACGGGAATGAAGTCAAGTTCCGTGTCGGGCTTGATGCCGTACCGGTCCCTGAATTTTTTGGGAATGGTGATCTGGCCGCGCTCCATGATTTTCATGATAATTACTCCATGAATACATACTCTTACTTTCATGAAATATAATCATGTAATCAATCAATGTCAAGGAATTATTTAAAGGTCCCGCCTGTTGCTATCATCCGCCATGGCGGTGTATCCTCCCCCGCTAAAACACCATGTAGATGAAAATCTGGAACGCCAGGAGCACCGTGGCCCAGATGCGGAGGTCGCGCCAGCGCGCGGTGTCGGGGGAGCCGAGGTAGAGGAAGTCGCGCGGCAGCGTCCAGGTGAAGAATATCACCCCGCCGAAGATGAGGACCGCGCCGGCCTTGGCGCACCAGACGGGGAGCGTGTGGATCCAGTCGAACATGCGCTACCTCCTCACCGTCGTGGAATAGGTCAGGTTCTCGAGCTCCGCGTCTGACTTCGGTTTCGTGAAGGGGCTGATGAGAAGCAGCATCGCCATGCTGAAGAGGAAGCTCCAGAAGGCGATATAGAGCATGTTTATCCCGAAGGCCCCGAGGGTGATCGCCAGTGCCAGTCCTGTTATGAGGCTCCAGAGCCCCGCGGCCGGTGTGACCCGCTTCATGAGGATGCCCAGCAGTATCAGCGCGAAAATGGGACCCTGGAAAAACGAGAGGAGCTGCTGCACGAAGACGTAAATCCCGCGGAACATCGCCGTGAGCGGCGCGCAGAAGACGCCGAGCACGAGTACCGCGAAGGTGATCCAGCGGCCCCACGAGAGCTCCCGCTCGTTCGAGATGGTTCCAGGCGAGAGCACGCCTATGATGTCACGCGTCACCATCACCGCCGTGGAGTTCATGGTGGACGAGATGGACGATTGCAGCGCCGCCACGAAGGCCACGAAGAAGATGCCCGATATCCCCACGGGAAGAATGTTCTTCACTATCCAGGGAAGCGCCTGGTCGGCGTGATTAAGCTTGTCCGAAGCGAGGAGCAGGGCGAAGAATCCCGGCAGAACGATGAGGAACGGGATGAACATCTTCGCCATGGCGGCGAAGATCATCGACGCCTTTCCGTCCCACTCGGACCTGGCGCCCAGGCAGCGCTGGAGGATCGCCTGGTTCGCGCACCAGTAGGCCGGGGAGAGCACCAGGCCCAGCCCCAGGAGCACCCCGGGCCAGGGAAACTCGCCGTGTGTGGATGGCAGGAACGCCTGGAAGTGCGACGGGAACCGAGACTGCACTTGTGCCACGAACTCCGCTACGCCTCCCACGGCGCGGAAGCCGAGCACCGCCAGCGCGATGGCGCCGGCGAACATGATTACCATCTGGATCGCGTCGGTGTAGGCCACCGCCTCCAGCCCCCCGGAGATGGTGTAGATCCCCACGACGCCCGCAGTGACCGCGATGCTGAAGACGATGGGCCATCCCACGTAGGTGTTGAGCATAAGCGCTGCGGACCAGAGGAATACGCCCACGATGAGGACGGAGAAAATGGAGAGCACCGCGGCTGATATCACCCGCACCGCGGCGTTGTAGCGCCTCCCCAGGTACTCCGGGATGGAGAAGACGCCGGCGCGCCAGTAGAACGGGATGAAGACTATGGCCGCGATGACCATGGCCGGGATGGCGCCTATCCACTCGAAGTTCGCCTGGGCGATGCCTATCTTGAAGGCGCCGCCGGCGCCCCCTACGTAGTCGTTGGAACCGATGTTCGTCCCGATGATCGACATGCCGATGACCCACCAGGACAGGGAGCGCCCGGCGAGGAAGTAGTCGCCGGAGGTCCTGATCTTTTTGTGGAACATGTAGCCGAAGGCGGCGATCCCCGCCAGGTATGCGAGGATAAGCGCGATGTCGATCCAGTGCACGCTGGTGGCGGTGAAGCGGAAAAACTGTTCCGTTGATATGCCGATCATCCGGATCTACCCCGTGAAGTTTTCCTACACCGTTCGGGGGCGAAGGTCAACCCGTAAATACGGGATCCCACTTTTTTTGCGTGATAGGTGCCGCCGGGGTTGAATACTGTTTTTTAATTGCAAAACGGTTCGGTCCCGTGCAGAATGATCCTCCACCGGTGGAATGATATCATGCATATTTTGAAAAGCCTTTCATTAATCCTGACTGCGCTCTGCCTTGCCGTGTCGTGCAAGGAAGCCGGGGATACCGCCGCCATCGAGCGGAAAGTGCCCGGCATAGCGCGGTGCATGGAAGGGAACTGCGTCACCGGCCGCGGTGTGAAAGTCGAGGCCACGGGCGAGCGCTACGAGGGCGACTGGAAGGGCGGCCTGCGCGAAGGCGCGGGGATTGCCGCGTGGCCCGACGGCGCCACCTACATGGGCCAGTGGAAGGACGACCAGCCGCATGGCAAGGGCATATACATCAAGTCCGACGGCGAGAAGTACGAGGGGCAGTGGGAGAAGGGGAAGCGGCAGGGCCGCGGCACGGCGCGCTGGCCCGACGGCTCCTCCTACACCGGCGATTTCCGGGACGACCGCGCCGAGGGCAACGGCGTCTACACCGACACCAGCGGCGTGAAGTACGAGGGACAGTTCAGGGACGGCAGGGCGCACGGCAGCGGCGTCCTCGTATCGCCCGACGGCAAGAGGACCGACGGGCGCTGGCACGAGGGCAAGCCGGTACTGTGAGGCGGCGGTTCATTTTTATGATACAAAGGCGGAAGGTGCGAGCGATGAATAAAATCATGCATGTCGTTGCGGCGGCGGGAATTTCCATCGTCCTGGGGTGCGTGTCGATGCCCGATCCCGTCAACACGGCGTACCTCGCGGAGATCAAGTCCGACGAATCGGCGAGGATACAGGAACTGGAAAAGGCGATCCTGGCGAAAAAGGGCGAGCGTGATGCGGCGGAAAAGGCTTATTCGGTAGCCCTGGCAGAAGAGACGGTCGCGCGGGAAACCGCGGATTACCTGGAGGAAAAATCGGAGGTGCTGCGCGCGGTTGAGAAGCTCCATTCCCTGCGAAACGACGAAGCCGCGCTCGGCAGGAACCGGCAGTCCGCTGACGCCTTGAAGAAAACCAGGGCGGACCACGATGGGTACGTGAAGTACACCGCGGCCGCGAGCGCCAGCCTGAAGGCGGCCCTCGAGGTCACCGAGGCGGAGATGTCCGTCGCGGTGTGGGAGATGAACTACGAGAAATCGAAGGTCGCGCGGGGATACCAGGACCGGAGGCCGGAGGAGTACGAGCAGAAGAAATCCGGCCTGGCGCGCTACTTCCAGGGCAAGAGCAAGATAGACCCGGGGGAATATGAGAAATATCTGGTAAAGCAACGCGATATCGTCAATGAAAAACAGAAAAAACACCGGAAGGCGCTTGAAGAACTGAAGTCCCTGGAGCGGTTCCGCGATCAGAAACATACTGTGGAGTAGGGGTGCGCCATGAAAACGATTAAAGCCGCCTGCGCCGCACTTTTCCTGCTGGCACTTCCCGCGCTGCTCCATGCCGACCTGGTGTACTGGCAGAGCGAGTACAACGCGCTGTACAATGAGAAGGTCGCGTTGGATCTGGAGCTGAAGTACCTCAAGAAGCAGTACCAGAACGACCGCGCCAACCTGCTAGGCCAGAAGAACGACCTCCAGGACAGGATACGCACGCTGGAGGGGCGGATCGCGCAACTGGAGCAGCGGCTTCGGGACGAGAAGATCGCCAACGACAGGAACGTCAAGTCCCTTGAGGACAGCCTTGCCATCCTGAAAAAGACAAGCAGCGGAAAGGAGAAGGCGCTCATAGAGGAGAACAGGCGTATCGACCGCGAGTGCAAGGACGAGATCGAACGTTACCGGGACAGGATCGCGAAGGAGAACGGGGAGCATTTGAAGAAGATGGAAGAGCTCTCCGGCGACTGCAACAAGAAGATCGCCGGCCTGGAGTCGCTCATCGCGGACCTCAACGGCGAGATCGCCAACCTCAAGAGGACGGCGGCGTCCCAGAAAGAGGAGCTGGATCGCATGGGGCGGCAGGCGAAGGACCTGGAGGACCAGCTGAAGGAGGAGATCCGCCAGGGCGACATCCGCATCAGCCGGCTCCACGACAGGATCATCATCAACATCAACAACAAGATACTCTTCGAGTCGGGGTCCGCCGAGCTCCGGAAGGGAGTGTACGGGTCGCTGGACAAGATCAAGGAGATACTCGCCGGCTACCCGGAGAACAGGATCATGGTGGAGGGCCACACGGACAACGTGCCCATCGGCACCGCGAAGTTCCGCGACAACTGGCAGCTCTCCACGGAGAGGGCGCTCGCGGTGCTGAACTACATGCTCCGCAACAAGAACCTGAAGCCCGCGCGCTTCTCGGCGGTGGGATACGGGGAATTCAATCCGCTGGTTCCCAACGACACCGACGCCAACAGGGCGCAGAACCGCCGCGTGGACATCACAGTGAAGCCGCTGACCGGGAAGCAGTGAGCGCGATCGCCTGTCCGGGACGCAGTGCGGTTCCGGGCAGGACGGCGCCCAATTTGCGGTTGACTTTTTATCGCCCCTCCATGCCCCTACTATCATCCATCCCCCGATCCCTTTTCATGCGCGCGGCACGCCGCCGGATGTGCGCGCGGAAGGGAATTAATTTTTTTGATACGCGAGGTTGATAATGGACGATCTGAAAAAAGCATACAAGACAGTGATGGACGACCACTTCCCCGACGGGATGACCGTCACCTTCGGCGACCAGAAGCTGGTGTATAAAAAGCGCGCGTGGAAGCTCGAGGACGGCGGGGCGCTCGTGGAGAAGGGCCTGCGCTACGGCGAGAACCCCGGGCAGGAGGCCGCGGTGTACGAACTGGTGAACGGGAACCTCTCGCTGGGCGGCTGCAAATTCATCGGCCCCGGCAACGCGCTGGTGAGCGCCATCGACGAGCAGATGATGATCCAGCCCGGCAAGCATCCCGGGAAGATCAACCTCACCGACATCGACAACGGACTGAACATACTGAAGTTCCTGATGAAGAAACCGACGTCGGTGATCATCAAGCACAACAATCCGTGCGGCGTGGCCCAGGACGCGACGCTCGCCGCGGCGTTCAACAAGTCGTACCGCGCGGACCGCATTGCCGCGTTCGGCGGCGCCGTCGTGGTGAACCGCGCGCTCGACCGTGAGACTGCGGAGCTCATCGCCGCGCAGTACTTCGAGGTGGTGGCCGCTCCCGACTACGCCGACGGCGCGGTGGAGATTTTAAAGAAGCGGAAGAACCTGCGCATCATCGAGATCCCGCGCATCGATCGGCTGGAGCAGTACCTGACGTTCCGCTTCGTCGACTTCAAGTCGCTCATCGACGGCGGGCTCATCGTCCAGCAGTCGCCGCTGTGCATCACGAGGACGAAGGACGACCTGAAGCCCGCGGCCGCCGAATACAAGGGAAAGAGCTACAAGATCGAGCGCATGCCCACGGAAAAGGAGTACGAGGACCTGCTCTTCGGCTGGTTCGTGGAGCAGGGCGTCACGTCCAACTCCGTGATCTACGTGAAGGACGGTTGCACGGTGGGCATCGGCACCGGCGAGCAGGACCGCGTGGGCGTGGCCGAGCTCGCGATGGTCAAGGCGTACACCAAGTACGCCGACCTCATCTGCTTCGACCGGCACGGGATCTCGTACAAGCAGCTGGAGCTCGCGGTGGAGAAGGGAGAGCGGAAAAAGACGGAGCAGGACGATATCGACCGCGAGACGAAGGATGCGCGCGGCGGCATCACCGGATCGGCGATGGTCTCCGACGCGTTCTTCCCGTTCCGCGACGGCATCGACGTGGGGATCAAGCAGGGGGTGACGAGCGTGGTCCAGCCCGGCGGCTCCGAGCGCGACTTCGAATCGATCGAGGCCTGCAACGAGGCGAGTCCCAAGGTGGCCATGGTCTACACCGGCCAGCGCGCGTTCAAGCACTAGGGTGATGGTCGTCACCGCGCACATCGAAGTCTCCACGAAGGGCCGTCGCGACGTCATCGACATCACCGGCGGTGTGCAGGACGCAGTGGCGAATTCCGGAATGCGCGCGGGCACGGTCACCGTATTCGTCACCGGTTCCACGGCGGCGCTCACCACTATAGAATACGAACCCGGCCTGGTGCGCGATATCGACATCTTCCTCGAAAATATTCTCCCCTATGGCGGAAAATATCGCCACCACGAAATCTGGCACGACGACAACGGCGCCGCGCATTTGCAGGCGGCGCTGCTGGGCCCCTCCATCACCGTTCCCTTCACCGACGGTAAACTCACGCTCGGCACCTGGCAGCAGGTGGTCCTCGTCGACTGCGACACGAGGCCGCGCTCGCGGAAGCTCGTGGCGCAGATGATGGGAGAGTGAGCGAAGAGTATCTTCCTGAATATTAAATTGCAACTGCCGGCAGAATCTGTTATATTACTCCCTGCGGGGGTATGTGCCCTCAAGTGGGGGAGTGTATCCGGCGCGTAAAAAACAAGTGAGGAGACAGAATGGGCGATAAAAGTCCGAAGTCCAAAGTGAAGGCGCAAAAGCAGAAAGACAGCGAACATGCCAGGGTTGCGCAGAAAGCCCGGGACGAAAAGGATGCCAGGGACGCAAACTCGGCAAAGTTCAGAAAATAGCCGAAATACCGGAACATCTGACACATGTGCGGGCATATCCGGAGAAGCGCCACCTCTTCGAAAGGAGCTTCCGTGTCGGGATTGCTGGTTATTGATTAGGCTTGTTGTGTAATTCAGTTATTGATGGGATCGAAGGGGCGAAGCCCCTTGATGGGCCCCCCGTCCCGGAATACCGGGATGCGCGGGACGTCCGTTCCGCAACAAGTCTATTATTTTTATTTGTTGATTAATATTTAGAATATATATTTTGATGAGATATACTGATAGCGTGAGTTAAAATTTCTCATAAGGAGGGCTTATGGCATTATTCGAAACGAAGTGCCCGAAATGCGGAAGCGCCAGCACCAAGGATATATCAAACAAAAGCGAGAAGGACAGCACTTATAAATGCAAGAATTGCGAGCATGTATGGGTTGTGAAGAAGACGGGATCATTCATGTAGAAAAACCGATTCACCGGTGAGCTGCCGAAGAATGGGTACTTTTACGGATCATCCTGCAATAAGCGGGATGATCTTTTTTCTTCGGATCAAGGGATCGAAAAACCGTTGACTTTCCGCAGGCATCGGGGGAGTCTCCTGGTGTTGACGCGCTGACATTGTGGAGTGCGGGGATGCGTATACTACACCTGCCGATTATCGCGCTCATGTTCGCCATGCTCCTGCACTGCGGACGAAAGCCGGGTGATGATTTCCCATGCACGGGAAAATCGTTTTCCATCGGCGGGCACCGGTACTGCGCGCACGGAGAATACGCGACCTGGCACGAGGCGAGGCAAAGGTGCGCCGACGCCGGCGGGTACCTGGCGGTCATAAGCAGCGAAGAGGAAAACGAGGCGATTTGGGAGCTCCTGGGATCGAAATGGGAGCACTCACTGTGGATAGGGTTTTCCGACAGTGCTGTTGAAGGCTCCTGGCGATGGGTTTCCGGGGAGCCCGCGCGGTACGGCAACTGGCGCCCGGGGCTGCCGGACAACGGCCAGGCACGGGGCGATGGCGAAGATTGTGCTGAATGGCTCACCTCCGACGGCGCATGGAACGACCTCCCCTGTGACGTTAAAAGCACGCATCTCTGTAAAAGCGTCGCGGGCAGGAAACAGGATTTCCGGTGCACGGGTAAACTTTTTTCCATCGGCGATTACGAGTACTGCGCATACATGGTATGGCTGGACTGGCACGGCGCCAGGAAGAACTGCGAAGTGAACGGCGGGCGGCTCGCGTCCATTTTGAGCGAAGAGGAAAACAGGGCTCTTTTCCAGCACCTGGGTTCCTCCTGGGGTTTTACCGGGAACCTCTGGATCGGTTTCAGCGACGAGGAGCGGGAAGGGACGTTCCGCTGGGATAACGGAGAACCGGCCAGGTACGGCAACTGGTGCGCTGGTGAACCCAACAACTCCGGGAAGGACGGGGAGGATTGCGCCCACCTCTATACGGCTCGAAACTGCTGGAACGATTTCGACTGCAACGCCCGGTTCGGTTATATCTGCGAAAGCGGCAAGTAATGATAGTGCAATCCGGCCGTCAAGGCGGGCGGCCGTGTATAACGAAACACCTTAAAGGAGGTTGTTTGATGAAAGCGAAAAGGTTTGGCATCTTTGTCGTAACGATGGTCATCTGCATGTCCGCGGCGGGCGCCTATTCCAACCCGCGCATCAACGGCAAGCACGCCGGCATGAAGGCGAGAAACGGAAAGGCCATCAACTGCGGTTACTGCCACGGCGAGTTCAAGCAGGTGAAAGGCCAGAACTTCCTGAAGGGGCAGGCCAAGTACCGTTCACTGGCGCAGAAGCCCGCGTGCGGCGGGGCCGGCTGTCACAGGTAGTACGCATCCGCGCCGGCCATTACCGGGCGGATTATCTTCTTCGTCCCTGCCTTCATGGCCGGGACCGCCATGCCGGTCCAGTTCCGGCAATATGCCCGCCGGGAAGAGCCCATTGACAGTGACGCGCGCCCGGGCTCGCGGAAGCTCGGACGCGGTTAGCGTGGGAGCGAGGAAACTTGCCCGCGTGATCCTTCCTTTTTTCCTGCAAAGAGACGGCTTTCCTCCTCCTGGGAATCATCCTGGTATTTCATAATATGTATTGACACCGCAATCCCTGTACGATTATGGGTGATCAATATTTAACAACAGGGGTGGTGCGCATCATGAAAAAAATGGTATTGGTATTGTCAATCGGGCTTATGGTTCTCGGTTGTGCAAGTTTGCCCGAAACAATGAAGAAAAGGGATGATGCAGAAAAGTCGATAATCGGCGTTTCTGTAGTCACGAAAGCCCCGATTGCGATATTTAAGGACGTAAACACCAGGGTGTTTTTTATTAAAGTTGAAAAGAAGGATCAGATGTTCAAGGGAACGGACTTGAGGGCGGGAAATTTCCAGAAAGGGAATTACGTATATCTGGTTAACGCCGAACCTGGTATGTATGTCGTCGTGGCCTCGAATTTTGAAAAAAAAGGACAAGTATATCACACCTATTTCAACAAGGAAGCCATTTCCGCCACTCTCATGGAAGTCAGGCCGGCGGATATTGCTTTTATGGGGGAAATAACCACCAGGAATGAGGCGAGCTTGTCGGGTATTTTTCTCAATAATATTGGGGAAAAGGCGGATGAGGCACAGAAGCATTATCATACGCTACTCAATACAATGGGGATTGTCAATCTGGGTTTCATTTACAGCGGAAAACTCGAGAGTAGAAATGTCGATGCGCAGGTTCAGCAAAGGTTCATCAACGACGCGCGTGAAGTTTTCAAGCAATCCGAATGGGAGGATATAATAAAAAATAAAAAGTGAAAATAATTGAACGTGATTCCGACGGGAATCCCGCCAACAGGCGGGACATCCGTTTGCATTGCTGCGTCCATTGCATAGATAAAATTTTATCCTTGGTTGCCATTATCCCGGGACCGAAAACACCGACGTGCATGAGTGGAGTGTGCGCTGCACCATGCGCGCCTATCCGGTTTTGGAAAGACGACTGGAAGAGAACTGGATAAAATATGCGGGCGCTGCGCGGTATCACGTAAATACTGATAGGAGGATGCCATGTTTCCACGCAGGATGATGATCGCCGGCGCGATCATGGTGCTGGCATCCGTGGCGCTTAACATCGCGGCGCCAGGGATGATCGGCGGTGAGTCAACGGACCTGATACACGCGGCGCGATTCGATGGGAGCGCGGGGAACGTCGCGCCGGGCGCGCTGGTCGTCGTCGAGGGTAAGGTCAGCGCGAAGAATAAAACACTGGTGCACGACTTCGTCGACGCCGCGAAGGAGCACCAGGTGAAGGGAGGATCGTGGTCCATCCTCCAGGCGTACCGGCAGCCGGTCATCGCGGAGCTTGCGCGCGGGGAAGTAATCCTCAATTCGGAAAACCTCTGCACGGAGGCGAAGGGCAGCAATATCCTCGCCGTCGACGAGAAATCCGAGTGGGGAAGGCCGGTTCGCTTCATCGGTCTGAAGAAAGGTGATCCGATCACGGCAGTCGGCACGCTGAGCGCGCTCTCCCCCGCCGCGCTCACTGTGAAGAGCTGGTACTCGGGTTCCGCCGCCGATTATCAGGACTACCTGGCGTCGAGCATGAAAGGGCTCCGTGTTTTCTGCGCGATCATCGCCGTGCTGGGCGTGGGGCTATTCCTGCTGGGATTCATCAGACGGTAAGCGGGGCGTTTTGCCCTCGCGATCTTCTTCACGCGGCGGATGATATTGGCCTACCGCGCCCGCTGATGGGAATTCGGTCGCGGACGCGATGCGCGGTTATCTGAAGCCCGTTTCCTCATTCACAATATATCGTCGCGATCTTCCTTCCCCCCCGGTCAGCGAGGAGCACCGTCGGCTTGTTGTCCGGCAGGGCGCGCCCCGAAACGAGTATCCTTCCTTCCCGGTCCGCGGCGACGTTCGTGATCCCGTAAAAGTAGCCGCACGTGGATATGAACCGGTCGTTGAACGCCCGGTCCGCGCTTCCGTCGGGCCGTATCCGGGAGATGACCTCCCCACCCCCCGGGAGCCCCACGTAGAGGAGACCCCCGTCGGGATCGACGCAGGCGCCGTACTCGAACCCGTGGACGAACTCCCCGGATACCGGCTGCTTCGCGAGCAGTCTTCCCCAGGGGGTGAAGGCCGCGAGAAGGGCCATCCGCGGTTTTGTAGGGTCGTCGTTGGCCATATCCAGGGCGCAGAGAATCCTTCCGTCCGGGCTGGGACGAAAGGTGAATCCCCTGAGATGATGCCCCTGCAATTTTACGTCTTCCATGTCGATGAACCGCTCCGCCTCGAGGTGGAGGCCCTTCCGCACCGCCCCGGGGAGCCTGACTTTCACGATCGTCGTGCCGTCGATGCCGAAAATCGTGTTCCCGTCAACGGCCCACGGCACCTTGAGCGCAATAATGCCATTGATCGTTACGTCCAGGTTCTTCCCGTTGGCGCTGAGGATTGCCGTGCCGCTCACGCTGCTGCCGTACCGCGGATAATAAAGGAAGCGGTCCCCCGGAAGGGACAGCACCTCCGCGTATTCCGGGCGTCCCGGCGGCGGTGAGAACGACCGGTCGGGCGTACCGGCGAAATCGAACCTGAAAAACCTCCCGGCGCGGATTTCGTCGTGCACGGGATGGGTGACGTCGAAACGGACCACGGCGCCGCCCCCGTGGTTGAAGACGGCGTAATCGACCTCCATCCTGTAGCCCTTCGCCCTGAGTTCATCCCAGGTTTCCCGTTCCGGGTGATGGGAGAGCCCGGCTGCATTGCCTGCGAGGTTCCTGGCACAGCTCCTCATTCCGTATTCAAACATCAATCCGGGACTGCCCCAGATCATCGTCATGGGAAGGGTGATCATGCCGCTGCTCGTTGACGGCATGGCCAGGAAGGTCGCGTAGATCATCAGGTTTATGATAACGGAAAGGAGGCTTTTGAAAACACGGAAATCGCCGGAGGCGCCGCGATATTCATCCTTGAACAGTTTTTCGAACAGGGTGAGTATGCAGTAGACGAGGTAGTAGTACAGCACGAAGGAATAGATGAACATGAACACGAAAAGCGGGTCCGGCCCGGTGTCGCCGTACCGGCGCTCATCGACGCCGGTATAGTTGACGACGAGGTTGATGATGAAGGTGATAAGGAACACTGCGAGGGGTGCCCAGAGAACGTAACGGGACCTCGCCATGGTGTGATCCTTGCCGGATTTTCCCGGGGATTGTGTATCAGGCACTTCTACCTCCTTGCGCTTTCCCCGTCACGCGGCGGATGATATCGGCCTCGCGCGCGTCGAAGGGCGTGCCGTCGGGGCGGAGGATGTCGTGGAACCAGAGCTCCGGCTCCGCCGCGCCGCCCCGGTCCTGCCAGGAGTAGATCGTGTTCGTCCTGCCCGCGACGAGCCCCCAGCTCATGCATCCGACATTTTCGCGCTTGAACACAGGCAGGTGCGTCTCGAATCGGCTCCCGCGCGTGCGCGCCATGTACTCCGTGCAGATCAGCGGGCGGCCGGATTTTTTCAGCCGCGCTATCTGCGCCTCGAGCTCCCTCACGCCGTTGTAGTTGTGGAAGGTGATGATGTCCGATGCCTCCAGCAGGAAGCTGTTGAGCGCACGGTCGGCGAACCAGATGCCCGAGGTGAGCGGCTGGTCCGGGTTACAATTGCGCGCCCACGTGAAGGTTTTCTTGAGCAGCTTCAGCGAGCGGTTCGGGAAAAGGATTTTTTTGATGATGATTCCCGCGAGCGCGAACGCCTTCCCCGGCTGCGCCTTCGACAGCGCCGGCAGGAAGTAGTTGCCATTCTCGTTGTAGAGATCCCAGGCGAGGATGCGCGCGTCCTTCCCAAAAGTGGTAATGACGTCCTTCACGTATCTTTCCAGCTCCGGCCATCGGGCTTCGTCCTTCAGGGCAGCGTAGCCCGGTGACGCGAGCCAGCGCGCATTGTGCGCGCCGGGAATGGGATCCGGCTGTTTTCCCGGGCGCGGGTCCGGGTCCCAGCAGTCGTCGAAGATCACGAAGAGCGTTTTGATCCGGAGTTCCGCCGCTATGCCAAGGAACCGGTCGATCCGCGAAAAGAAACCGTCCCGGTCCTGCGACCAGGCGAGGTTGTGCAGGTAGACGCGCACGGCGTTGAAGCCGAGGCCTGCGGCCCAGCCGAGCTCACGGCGGATGGTCGCCCCGTCGAAGGTGTCCGCCTGCCACATCTCCAGCTGGTTGGAGGCGGTCGATGGGATGAAGTTGCACCCGATGGGCCAGCCGATCGCATCGTACCATTCCCGCGCCTTCTCCGGGGGCCAGCGCGTCCCGGTCCTGGTGTTCCCCATCATCCTCCTCCTATTTCGCGTCCATCTCTTCCAGCGTCACCGAATTCTTCCGCCAGTCATAGAGCGCGTAGAGAAGACGCGAGTCTCCGGTGAAGGTGTACGCGTGTATCGAACGCTCACCGCCGATGGTCCTGCGCTCCATCGCGGCGCCCGTTCCGGATATGACTGTCAGCACGTCGGGGCCCGAGCTCATCGGGTGGCGCACCAGGAACTGCCGCGAATCAGGGGAGAACTCCATGTGAAGGGCTTCGGCGGGCAGATCGATGACCGAGCCGTCGAGGTTGATGTGCGATCTTCCCTTCATCCGGTACTGGATGGCGAAGCGGGAGCCGTCGGGCGAGAAGACCGGGCGCCAGGACCGCCGCCACGCGAAGACGCGCTCGTAGACGAAATCGTATCCCCCTTCCTTCTTCCCGAAGATGGTGCCGTCGATGTTCACGAAATGCCTGCCCTGCTCGTGGATGACGTAGAGGTACCGGTTGTGCCGGTCGAGCCAGATATCCTCCACGTTCGCGTGGGGGCCCAGCACCCCGCCGCGGCCGTCGCGCTCGAGAAACACGAGCTCGCGCTGGTCCTTCTCGAAGGTGAAGGCGAAGATCCTGCCGCTCTCGAGGAGGGGGATGCGCGAAATCCTTTCGTAGGGACCGTAGACTTTCTGGTCCGGGTATTTTTCGAAATACTGGTGGTTGTTCCGGTGGTAGTGGAGAACGAGTTTCCCCGGCGGCATGAAGAGGCAGTACGCGCTCTGCCAGGGGCCGAGCTCGCGCGATTCGGCGCCGTCGTGATAGTGGACGCACGATCCGCCCTGGTCGTAGTGGACGAAGGCGTAGCCCTTCGAGTCGGGCGAGAGCGCGAGGTTGTGGGGCGTATCGAACTTCCCGCGGCCGTGTTTCAGCAGTTCCTTGCCGTCGACGTACACAGCGTTTTTCCTGCCGTTCTCCGCGCTGATGGAGATGACTCGCTTCCCGTCGGGGCTCATCGCGAGCTCGGCCACCTCGTCGAAGGGACCGAGCTCTTTATCGTCGTGGATGATGTGCCAGGAACTTCCCCAGAGCCTGTTCCTGTCGAAGGCGACCGCTATAGACGATCCGGTTTCGTTATGGACCACGCGCGAGTTGCGGAACTCTCCCAGCACCTTCCCGTTGATGATGTACCAGTGGAAGTTTTTTTCCCGGTTCGTATAGGGGCAGTACTTTACGAGGTAGTTCCCCGTGTGCGCCCCCTTCCCGTAGAAACGGGCCTCGTCGACGTGGTAGCCGGCGTAGAACTCGGAGACCTTCCCGTCCGATTTGACGAGGACGTAGCATTTCAGAAAATCGCCGCTCCCGCGGTCGCACACCCGGTAGGGCAGGATGAGGTCCCTCCCGTTGGGCGAGATGGCGAAGTTGAAGAACACCGGATCTTTACGCGGAATTGTGATTTCGTCGAGGACCGCGCCACCCGCGGGCGCCGCCGCGAGCGCGGTGATGAGGTAAAAACTGAGAGCGAGTTTCTGCATGGATGCCGCCGGTTGCGATTTACTGTGCGGTACAGGCTCGCTGAAAGTCAAGGAACTTTGCGGCGCCCCCGGCTGGCGGCGAAGGGAGGGGTATGCGGGCCCGTTTCCCCTACGAGTCGAGCCGCCGCGGACGCGTGTCGGCACCGGGGGTGCCCCGGTAGAGCGCGCAGTCGATTCCCAGCTGGCGAATGCGGTAGGCGAGGATGCGCTTGGTGGTGCCCAGGAGCTGCGCCGCTTTCGAGATGTTTCCTCCCGTCATCTTCAGGTGGTCGATGAGTATCTCCTTCACGAACAGGTCCGTCATTTCGTCCAGGGTGCGCGGGGGTGACGGGCGCGGCGGCACCGTCTGCAGTGACGGAGGCAGGTGGTAGTTGCGCACCGCCTCCTCGTTGCAGAGGATCACCGCGCGCTCCATGCAGTTCTCGAGCTCACGGACATTGCCGGGCCAGTGGTAGCTCGCGAGCAGGTCGATGGCGTCGCTGCTCAGTCGGCGGATTTCCTTGCCGAACTTCGCGCGGTACAGTTCCAGGAAGTGGTCCGCCAGCAGGATGATATCGGCCTTGCGCTCGCGCAGCGGGGGCGAGTGGAGAGGAAAGACGTTGATGCGGTAATAGAGGTCGGCCCGGAACTCCCCGCGCGCGACCATTCCCTCGATGTCGCGGTGCGTGGCACAGACGATGCGCACGTCCAGCGGGATGGGGCCGCTGCCGCCGATCCGTTCGATAGTCTTTTCCTGGAGCACGCGGAGCAGGTGCACCTGCAGGTGCGGCCCCAGGTCGCCTATCTCGTCCAGGAAGAGCGTGCCGCCCAGCGCGAGCTCGAACTTTCCCTTCTTCTGCTTTATCGCCCCGGTGAACGATCCCTTCTCGTGGCCGAAGAGCTCGCTCTCGATGAGGCTCTCCGGGATCGCGGCGACGTTGACCTTCACGAGCGGGCCGGCGCTTCGCGGGCTCCTGGCGTGGATCTCCTCCGCGATGAGCTCCTTCCCGGTGCCGCTCTCGCCCGTGACGAGCACCGTGGTGTCGGTGGCAGCGACCATCGCGATCTTCCCGTACAGCTCCTTCATCGCGCCGGAGTTGCCCAGGAGCCGCCGCGGCATCGATTCCAGGGAAAGCATTTCCTTCAGCCGCGCGTTCTCCTCGCGGAGCCGCTGTTCGCGCTGGCGCATCTCGCGGCGGCCCGCCACGGTGTGCGCTATCATGATGGAGATCGACGTGATGATTTCCGCGGTGACCTGGAGCTCGCCCGGCGGCAGGTCCTCGACGTCTATCGATATGGTGCCGATGGTCTCGCCCGCCAGCTTCACGGGGACGCAGATGAAGGAGAGCCTGCCGCCCTCACTGCCGCGGCGCGCGCCCGTGCGGTCGAGGAAGAGCGGGTCGTTCCGCACGTCCTCCACGATGAGCGGCCTGCCCGTCGCTATTACCGAACCGACGACGCCCTCGCCGGGCCGGTACCTGCCCCGGTCCGCCTCCTCCGCGGTGTAGCCGTGCGACACGTCGATGACGATGTCGTCGGTGTCGGGCCGGTAGACGCTTATCATCCCCCTTTTCACGGTAAGGCGCGCGGCGACCGCCTCGAGGACCTCGCCCAGCAGGCGGGTGATATCCTCCGTGGAGGTGAATATCCTCCCGATTTCAAGGAGAAGGTCGGTGACCATGCCGGTCATGTCGCGCGGTTCTTTCATATCGCTGCCGTATTCTGGGACATTTTTTAACACATGAATAAAACATGGCCCCGGGTAAAGACCTTATCAGGAAAAAGGTCCGCCCGGGGCCGATATTTTACAGGTATGTAATACTATGTCAAATCTTATAACTCACTCCGAACTCGGACCAGAAGTGGTTCTTCATCCTGCCCGCGTTCGCGTCCTCCAGCTGGAAATCTGACGTGAGCGACCTGGCGTAGTATGCTGCGCCGCGGAAGGAGGCGTCACCGGCCGCGAACCCGATTGCCAGCGAAAGACCCGCGTCGCTCCATCCCTCGCGCTCCAGGTAGGCGTTGTTGTAATAGCTCGCCCACGCGCCGGCCGTGAAGGTGAAGTCGTTCTTCGCAAGGATGTCGTGCGACACCGCGAACTTCGCGTAGTAGTCCTCGTTTTGCGGAGTCTTTTCAGGCCTTTCCTCGACGTAGTAATCATAGTAGAGGGAGAGGGTCGGGTTGAGCACCGTCTTCAGGCCGATCGAGAGCGATCCCTCGATGAAGGACGGGTCCGTGGCGTCTTTCACCAGCGCGTCGTAGAACGCGTAGTGAATGTAGGTGACGCCCGCGCCGATGGTGACCTTGTCCGCAAGCGTCGTGGAATAGCTCGCGCCGTAGTCGAACTCGGTCAGGGACTTCTGTCCCCGGCGGTAGTCCTCGAAGCCGCTGTTGTCGTAGAGCAGGAAGTCCTCCGAGAGCCCGGCGGCCGCGAAGAGGGTGATACCGGTGCTTCCCAGCTCCAGGCCCGCGTTGGCCCAGGCGACGCCCACGTCCTTGCCGTTGAGCTCGACGCCCCTCCACCAGTAACTGCTGCTGTAGGAAAGGCCCAGCGGCACGCGGATAAAGCTTTCTTCCGCCGCGGCGGGCCCGCTTCCGGCCGTGCCCATGAGGGCGATAATAACCGCTGACGCGGTGAGTACGACGTGCAACTTTTTCATGTTATTCTCCTGTGAGTTTTTGATATACGGGAGGGCGGGACGGCCCCTCCCGGAAAAATATTCAGCCTATCGCTTCGCTGCCGTGTTCCCCCGTCCGGATGCGGATGCAGTCCTCCAGGCCGGTGACGAATATCTTGCCGTCACCTATCTTGCCGGTCTTCGCTCCCGCGATGATGGCGTCGATGGTGACGCCCACGAATTCATCGTTCACGGCGATCTCGAGGCGCACCTTCTGGAGCAGGTTGATCTCCATCTCGACGCCCCGGTATGTCTCGGTATAGCCGCCCTGCTGCCCGCACCCCAGCGAGTTGGTGATCGACATCTTGGTCACCTTCGCGTCGGTGAGCGACTTCTTCACGTCTTCCAGTTTTTCCGGCTGTATGTACGCAGTTATCAGTTTCATTGCTCGCCTCCTTTCACTGTACCTTGAAGATCTGGAAGCCGGAATATGATTCCATCCCGTGCTCCTCTATGTCAAGGCCCTTAAGCTCCTCGTCGCGCGTCACGCGGATGCCCATCGTCTTCTTGAGCACGAAGAAGAGGATTCCCGAAGTAACGACGGTCCACGCGATCACCGCGATGACGCCCGTGAACTGAATGCCCAGGAGCTTGAGTCCGCCCCCGAAGAAGAGCCCGTTCACGCCGGCCCCCGCGTAGCTTTCCTGCGCGAAGAGCCCCACGAGCAGCGTCCCGAGCGAGCCACACACGCCGTGGACCGAGATGGCGCCCACCGGATCGTCTATCTTCAGGACGAAGTCGAAGAACTCGACCGCGAATACCACGACCACGCCGGCGATGAGGCCTATGAAGACCGCGCTCGAGGGTGATACCGAGGCGCATCCCGCGGTGATGGCCACGAGGCCCGCAAGCGCGCCGTTGAGCGTCATGCTGACGTCGGGCTTGCCGGACTTGATCCAGATGACGATCATGGCGGCGATGGCGCCCGCCGCGGCCGCCAGGTTCGTGGTGACCGCGATCACTCCGATGCTCAGGTTCTCGCCCGAGGTGGTGCTTCCCGGGTTGAAGCCGAACCATCCGAACCAGAGGATGAACACGCCCAGGGCCGCCAGCGGGATGTTATGGCCCGGTATGGCGCGGGGCTTGCCGTTTGCGCCGTACTTCCCTATGCGGGCTCCGAGGAAAATCGAACCCATGAGCGCCGCCCATCCTCCTACCGAGTGGACCACGGTGGAGCCGGCGAAATCAATGAACTTCAATTCCTGGAGCCAGCCGCCGCCCCAGATCCAGTGCCCGGACACGGGATAGATGAGCGCGCTGATCACCAGGCTGTATACCAGGTATGTGCTGAACCTGGTGCGCTCCGCCATGGCACCGGACACGATCGTGGCCGCCGTGGCCGCGAAGACCAACTGGAAGAACCAGTAGGTGTACTGCCAGAGCCCGGCCGGTGTCGCGGGCGAGGCGCTTGACAGGAAAAATCCCGAGGTGCCGAAAAGCCCCAGCGTGTCGGCGCCGAACATGATTCCGAAGCCGATTGCGAAAAACGCCAGGGACCCGACGCAGAAGTCCATGAGGTTCTTCATCATGATGTTGCCTGCGTTCTTCGCCCGGGTGAAACCCGTCTCCACCATGGCGAATCCCGCCTGCATGAAAAAGACCAGGAAGGCCGCCACGAGAGTCCAGACCACGTTGATGGGCTGAATGGCCGGCGCCGGAGCGGCGGCCGCGGTTTCCTGCGCGAAGGCTCCCGCCGACGGGATGAGAACCGCGGCGAGGGCGATGAGTGTGAGTGCAAGTCGCATTGTGTACCTCCTTGAAAGATGTTCTTGATGATATACACAGCACGAACCGTGCCGCGCCGGGCGGCGGTGTTGGTTCAGGACATAGGTAACGAAATGGCTTCAGGACATGGGTAACACTCATGGGCTATAATAGACCAGTATTATCTCTATT